>DASWAE010000027.1:0-16632 GCA_036391275.1 Trebonia sp. | reverse complement strand
AAGATCAAGGCGGAGGTCATGGACAGCCTGAACGGGCCCGGCGGCGCATAGCCGCCGGGCCCGCCCGGTACTGCCTTTCAGCTAGAAGTAGTGCCTGCGGCCGCCGACGGCACGGCCCGTCGCTCCGAGCAGGGCCAGGATCAGGCCGACGACCAGCACGATGATGCCGATCGTCCAGAGGATCGCGATCTTCGCCACGAAGCCGATAATGAGCAAGATCAGTCCGAGAATGATCACCGGAGTCTCCTGTTGTCCAGCGGGATAAAGCCTCGTGCTCCCAACTGCTCCAAAAAGGGGACTTCAAACACACGGCGCGCTGATACCTAAGAGCAGGTAAAGAGCGGGTCAGCTCAGTGCCACGGCGATGGCGTGCAAGGCCAGGCCCACCCCGGCGCCGACGACCGTGCCGTTGATGCGGATGAACTGGAGGTCCCGCCCGAGCAACAGCTCCAGCTGGGTCGATGTCTCCGCGGCGTCCCACCGCTCTATGGTCCCGGTGACCAGGCCGGCCAGCTCGTCGTGGAACTGCTCGGCGAGGGTACGTGCGCCCGACTCGACGACCCGCTCCAGGCTCTCCTGCAGCGCGGGGTCGGCGCTGAGCCTGCGGCCCGCCGCGGTCAGCGCGCCGGCCAGCCGGCGGCGGAACTCCGAGTCGGGGTCGGCCGCCTGGACGCGCAGCGTCTCCTTGGTGTTCTTCCACAGCCACGAGGTCCAGTCCCGCAGCCCGGAGCTGGCTAGCAGGTCGCGCTTGATGCTTTCCCCGCGCTCGCGCAGCTCGGGTGACGTCTTGAGCCGTTCGGGGAGGCCGGCGACCCACCCTTCGAACTGCCGCCTCGCCTCGTCCTCCGGATCGTCGATCATCGCCTCGAGCCGCTCCCGCAAGCGGTCGTACAGGCGGTCGAACGCCTTCCCGTAGACCGCGTCGGGCAGCCAGCGGGGCGCCTCGGCCTCGAATCGCTCCCTGAGCTCGTCATGATGCTCGGCGAGATAGCGGTCGGCGGCCGTAACGAGTCCGTTGAACAGCACGGCGTGATGGCCGCCGGCGATCATCGCGCCCACCGCCCGCCCGGCGAGCGGTGCCACCTCGACGGCCGCCGCCGCCCTGATCACCTCGGCCGTGAGCACGCTCTGCACGTCCTCATCGCGCAGCGTTCCGGCCAGGGTAACCACGACGTCCGCGGCGTGGCCCGCGAAGCGGGCGGCATTGTCCTCATCCGCCAGCCATGCGGCCAGCCGGGGAGCGAGGCCGACCGAGCGGATACGGTCCGCGAGCACGTCGGCGTTAAGGAAGTTCTCCTGGACGAACTGCCCCAAGGTCGCCGCGAACTGGTCCTTGCGCTCGACGATGATCGCCGTGTGCGGGATCGGCAGGCCAAGCGGCCTGCGGAACAGGGCCGTGACCGCGAACCAGTCGGCCACGCCGCCGACCATGGCCGCCTCGGCGCCGGCCTGCACGTAGCCGAGCAGCGTCCCGTGGACGCCGGCCGCGGTGACCGCGATGAAAACCACCGTGACCGCCCCGAGCAGGGCGGTGGCCCGCCGGCGGGCAGCCGCCAGGCGCCGGGTGCGCAGTTCGACTGACTGACGCTCAAGCCTGGACGCCGGTGCAGCGGGCTTGGTCGCAGCAGGTTCCATCTGGCCCCCGGTGAGTGCGCGGCGCACGGGTGAGCAGCCGCGTTGGGCGAGCAGTTCTCAGGGCAAGCAAGCATCAGTCTTGCAGAATCCGCGCGTCACGCTGCAATCAGGAGCCGTGACGACGGATTCAGGGCAGCACCGCCCTTTACCCCGATGAGCGCTCCGTTAACACGCGCGGCCGGGCGTGGCGGCATGGTTTGCCGTGTTCCCGCCGGGTAGCCCGTCACCACATGACGGCCGTGCCCGAGTCACCATTCCCGCTGCTTGACACGCTCAAGAGGGGCGCGTCGGTGCTGCGTGCGGCGGGGGTACCGTTCGCCCTGGCCGGCGGCGGTGCCGCGTACGCCAGGGGAGCGGCACCGCCCGTGCACGACATCGACTTCGTGATCCGCGAGGCGGATGCCGATACGGCGGCGAAGGCCTTCACCGGCAACGGCATGCGCGTGGTGCGGCCGCCGGAGGGGTGGCTGATCAAGGCATACGACGGCGACCGGATGATCGACCTGATCTTCCAGCTAGCCGGCCACCTGGACACGCAGGCACTGCTTGACCGCGCGGAGGAATTCACCGTCGCCGCCGTGCCGATGCCCGTGCTTGACGCCACCGACATGGTGATCGCGTGGCTGGCGTCGTTTTCCGAGCATCATGCCGACTTCGCCGGGACGCTGACCTGCGTGCGCCCGCTGCGGGAGCAGGTGGACTGGGACCGGGTGCGGGCGGAAACCGCCGGGTCGCCGTTCGCCGCGGCGTTCCTGCTGCTGCTGCGCGAACTGCGCGTCCTCGCGGCGGACGCGAGGACGCGAGCTGACGGAGGGAGTCAGATGAAAGAGGACATCTACGTGGCCGGGCAGATTGAGCGGGCGCTCCGTGAGGACCCGCGCACGCACGAGCTCGGCATCCGCGTCGAGATGGACCAGGGCGTGATCGTGCTGCGCGGTGACGTGGCCAGCGGTGAACGGAAGCTGCTCGTCGCCACGGTCGCGGCCGAGCAGGCCGCGGGCGTGCCGGTGCGGAACGAGGTACGGGTAACGCGGGTGCAGCCCCCGGAGACGCCCGAGATGCTGCCGCTGCCGGAGGAGGCAGCGCCCGCGCAGGAGATCCCGCCGCCGCTGGGATCCCCGGGAGGGGCGCCCTCCGGCACGTCACCGGGCTGGTCCTCGTGATCCGGGTGGCGGCGGTGGGCGACGTTCACCTGGCGCCCGACGTCCGCGGCCGGCTCAGGCCGCACCTGACGGACATCGGCGCGCACGCGGACGTCCTGCTGCTCGCCGGCGACCTGACGCAGCACGGCACCTGCCCGGAGGCCGAGGTGGTCGCCGCCGAGTTCGCGGGCCTGGGCGTCCCGGTCGTGGCGGTGCTCGGCAACCATGACTACCACTGTGACATGGCGGACGAGATAACGGCGCTGCTGCGGGCGTCGGGGATGACCGTCCTGGACGGGACCGGCGTCGAGCTTGACCTGCCCGGCGGACGGCTCGGCGTAGCCGGCGTGAAGGGCTTCGGCGGCGGCTTCCCCAGCCGGTGCGCGAGCGAGTTCGGTGAGCCGGAGATGAAGGACTTCGTGCGCCACTCCCGGCTGCTGGCCGAGGGACTCGGCAAGGCGCTGCGCGAACTCAGCGCCGACTTCTTGGTGGCGCTCACGCACTACTCTCCGGTGCCGGAGACGCTGGCCGGCGAGCCGCTCGAGATCTACCCGTTCCTCGGTAGCTACTTCCTCGCCGAGGCCGCCGACAGTGCCGCCGTCGACCTGCATGTCCACGGTCACGCGCACGCCGGCTCGGAGCAGGGAGTGACGCCGGGCGGGGCCCCGGTGCGCAACGTGGCGCTCCCGGTGCTCAACCGCGCCTACGCCGTCTACTGCCTCGGCAGTGAAGGCCCCAGGTGCCCGGAGTAACCTGCCCCCGTTCGGCATGACCCAGCTGGTGACGGCGGACGGCGGACGGCGCGCGGCGTCACTTCTTCCTGGCGACGCCGCCGAAGAAGCTGTGCTGGATCTCGGGGAAGGGCTCGGGGTCCGGCTCGGCTGCGCGCCAGTCCAACAGCGATACCAGGCCCGGCTCGATCATTTCCCAGTCGCCGAACCAGGACAGGATGTCGCTGTCCTCGCGCCACCGCCCGGAGCCGAGCGTGCCGACGAGCAGGGCCTCGCCCTCGATCGTGATCGCCCGCCACTCCGGCAGGTCCGGACCGGGCAGCCGGAGGCTTGAGATAGCCAGGTAGCTGCCGCTCGGCATGGCGTCACGGAACTCGTCCGCGATCCGCTCCGGGTGATCAGCGTCCTCGATGTGATGCAGGATCGCGAACATCAGCAGGCCGACCGGACGGTCGAAGTCGATCAGTGAGCGGACTACCGGATCGGCCAGGATCTCGCTGGGCCTGCGCACGTCGCCGAGGACGAAGTCCGTGGTCCGCGCGTCGGCGAGGAGCGCCTTGCTGTGCGTGTAGACGATCGGGTCGTAGTCGACGTGGACGATGCGCGCATCCGGCTCGTACTGGTGCGCGACCTCGCTCACGTTACCCTGGGTCGGTAGCCCGGAACCGAGGTCAAGGAACTGCGTAACTCCGGCCTCAACAACCAGGTACTGCACTACCCGGCGCAGGAATTGACGATTAGCGATCGAGGCGAGTGGCGCCTTCGGCGCGAAGCGCAATACCTCCGCGACAAACTCGCGATCGGCAGCGAAGTTGTCTTTCCCGCCGAGCATGCAATCGTATACGCGAGCGACGTTCGGCTTGCTGATGTCGATGTGCGCGTACCTGTTGTTCCTGAGCGGATCGCCTGCGGCCATTGAAGGCTCCATCCCGCTGAAAATGCCACTAGACGAGAGCATAGCGGCCGGTCCGCGCAAGATCAGCGATTTCGGCACTGCGTGCCCTAGCGCTGAGAATGTTCGCTCTCGACGTGTTTCCGCCCCGCATGGCAATCTTGAATTCGAGAACTTCAATAGTGCCGGGCGGCCGGCTCTGCGGCGCAAGCCCTGGGCTCGGCGCCGTCAGCGGAGGTGAGGGCACGGGCCATGTCGTCGCACGCATCCTGCGAGAAGACAAGCGCGCCCGCGGCGGCGAGCAGCAGCGCGCCGCCCGCGATCTCCTCATAGAAAGTGGTCCACGCGTAGGGCGTTCCTATCCGCCCCTCTCTGTGCGGATCTTTCTATACGAGTGTCAGCGACGGAAGGCCGGGTAGGCGCCCGGGAATGACGGTTCATACGCGTGACACCTCAGTACCCACGCCAACGACGGCGCCCGCCGGCCACGAGGCGCCGTCCGGCACGGTCCGGCCGCCTGCCGCGGGCAGCCGCGGGCGGCTTACCAAGCACTCGACGGCGGGCGAGGTGCTGCTCGCCTACCTCGACGCGCAGGCGGCCCGGCTGAGCGTCCTTGACGTGGCGGTCCGGCGCGACAAGCCGGACGCCGTGCACCAGATGCGGGTCACGGTGCGGCGGCTGCGCGCCGCGCTCCAGTCCTTCACCGAGATCCTGCCGGGTGAGGACACCGAGCAGCTGCGGGGCGAGCTCAAGTGGCTCGGCGGCGTGCTCGGCGCCGCCCGCGACACCGAGGTGCTTGCCGGCCAGCTGCACGCGGCCCTGGCCGCCCTGCCGCTGGAGCTGGTCATCGGACCCGCCCAGGCACGCGTCACCACGCACTTCGCGTCGCGGGAGGCGACCACGCGGCAGGAGGTGCTCGACGCACTCGACTCGCAGCGGTACCGCGACCTCCGCGCCGCCCTTGCCCGGCTGCTCAGTGCGCCGCCGCTGACCCCGGCGGCGGCCGAGCCCGCGGCCCGGGTGCTTCCCGTGGCCGTGGCCCGGGCCTGCCGGCGGACCAGCCGCCGGATGCGCCGCGCTCGGCGGGCGCCGGCCGGCGGGGCCCGTGACATGGCGCTGCACGAGGCACGGAAGGCAGCGAAGCGCGCCAGGTACGCGGCGGAGGCCGCCGCACCGGGCCTGGGCAAGCAGCGCCAGGGTAAGGCACGCCGCCTCGCCAAGCGGATGAAGGGCGTGCAGTCGGTGCTCGGCGCTCACCAGGACGCGGTGATCACCAGGGCGGAGGCCAGGGACATCGGCGTGCACGCGCACCTGGCCGGCGAGAACGCGTTCAGCTTCGGCCTGCTGCACGAGCGCGCCCATCACCAGGTGCTCGCCACCGAGGACCGAGCGCGCCGCGCGTGGCGGCGCGCCCGCAAGTCGCGCCTCTAGGCGCGGCCGGTAACGCGCCAGCCTTCCGCGTAGTGCTCGCGGGCATCGCTCGAGTACGGCACCGGCGAGACGGTGGCGCGCACCTCGACCTGCTTGTGCGGCCGCTCCACGGACGCCTTCATCGACCCGCCGTCCGGCTCGCCCCAGACCAGCGTGACCTCGGTGCCGACGTCGATCGACGGGTCGATGACGCTAAGGGACAGTTCCTTGCGCTCGTTGTGGCTGTAGCCGGTGAACAGCGAAAGGCCGACTACCTTGCCGTCAAGCAGCAGCGCGTCGTAGTTCGACGAGGAGTAGTTCGAGATCGGCACGTCCAGGCCCTTGGCCGGGATCTCGTCGGTGAACAGCGAGGCGGCGATCCGGCCCGCGTCCTCGGCGTTCCACGCGAGCGTCACCTTGCGCCGCTGCGACGGCTTGTCCAGCGCCTCGAGCGCCTCACGGCCGATGAAGTCGTGGTCAAACCTGACCATGTGGCCGTAGCCGAGCTCGTACGGGGTGAGGTAGTAGTCCTCGATGTTGGAGGAGACAAATGAGCCGCCGAGCGTGCCCGCGAAGCCCTCGTAGCCCTGGGCCGGGAGCCACTCGCGGTAGGCCTTGAGCTTCTCGCCGGTGTAGATGGCGGGCAGCGGCGAGGGGATCCAGCCGGACTCCAGCGTGTTGGAGGCGTAGGCGCGGGAGCCGACAGCGGTGATGCCGAACTCGGCGCCCGCCTCGAGGATCGCCTCCCGGATCTCCAGGTACTCCTCGTACGGGCCCCAGACCTCAAGGCCGGGCTGGCCGGACATGCCGTGCCGCAGCGCGTGCACCTTGCGGCCCTTGATGTTGATGTAGTCGGTGCGGAAGAACTTGATGTCCGCGATCGGGCCGCCGTTCAGCTTCTCGATCACCTTGGCCGCGTTCGGGCCCTGGATCTGGAAGCGGTACTGCGTGCGGGTGACCGCCTGGCCCATCGGGCGCGACGGCGAGCGGTCGTCTCGGACCAGCTCAACGTCCCAGTCGCCGGTCTCCACGTGGAACTGCACCCAGTTCACCGTCGGCACGCGGCCGACGAACTCGTACTCGTTCTCCTCGAGGTGGAACAGGATGCCGTCGCCGATCACGTAGCCGTCGTAGGTGCAGGGCACGAACTGCTTGGCCATGTTCAGCGGGAAGTTCTTGAAGGTGTTGATCCCGAGGTAGGAGATCAGCTTGAGCGCATCCGGGCCCTTGATGTACAGGTTCGCCATGTGGTGGGTCTGGTCGAACAGCACCGCGGTCTTCTGCCACGCGACCTGCTCGGCCTTCCAGTTGGAGAACTCGGTTGGGACGACCGGGTAGACGTAGGCGCCCTCCTGGGAGTTCCGCAGCAGCTCAACGGGGTTGACCGTCTGCAGCAGATCCTCAAGGCTTCGCTGCGTCATGTAGGTTTCCTACCTTTCCGATTACTCTGCGCATGCCCTGCCAGCCGGGTAAGGCGTCCAGCCGGCGGCCCGCTGACCATGATGTACCTACTCGTGCCCCTTGTCGCTGTGTAATCACCCCGAATTTACGACGCACCCTTCGTTCCCCGCAACAGTCACTCATTACCCTCCATTGAGGATAGACCCCGCAGGTAGGGCGCATAAGCAGGAGTGATAAGGCGGCTACCGGGGCAGCACTGGGGACATTGATCGTTGCCGGACCACAAAGACATGGGCCGGCTGAAGGCTGGCGCGGCGGCCCCGCGCCGCGATATGCCTATCGAGTCGATAGGCAATGCCTAGCTAAGGAGCTCACCCATGGAGACCTGGGACGCCATCCGCGCCCGGCGCAACGTGCGTACCTACCAGCCCGACCCGGTGCCCGACGCGGACCTCGACCGGATCGCCGAGGCCGGCTGGCGCGCCCCGTCGGCGGGCAACCGGCAGCACTGGAACTTCATCATCGTCACCGACCGGGACCAGCTCCAGGCACTGTCGACGGTGTGGCAGGGCGCCAGGCACATCGCGGGCGCCGCCGCGGCGATCGCGCTCGTCATCCCGCAGCCCGCCGACGAGCGGAGCAAGGTGATCGACCAGTACGACCTCGGCCAGGCCACGTACGCGATCATGCTGGCCGCCGCTGACCTCGGCGTCGGTACCGGCCACTCTTCGGTGGGCGACCAGGAGAGGGCGCGGGAGATCCTCGGCGTCCCCGGCGACCATGACGTGGCCTTCATGATCGGCCTCGGCTACCCGGCCGACCGCCCGCTGAAGCCTATTCTCAAGCCCAACCGCCTGCCCTTCGACCAGGTCGTCCGCCGCGGGCACTGGTAGGGATCAGGCGAAGCATCCCTGCGTTCGGGCGTCTACTTATCATCCCGAACGGCGGCGGGCGATCCCAGCTCCGCCAGCGCCAGCCGGGCGGCGTGGTAGCCGCCCATGCCGTGCACCCCGGCCCCGGGCGGTGTGCTCGCGGAGCACAGGTAGACGCCGGGCAGCGGCGTCCGCCATGGCCGGGGCGCCAGCACCGGGCGGCGGACGAACTGCGCGAGACCGGAGTAGCCGCCGGCGATGTCGCCGCCGACCAGGTTGGCGTTGTGCCGCTCCAGGGCGGCGCTATCGTGCGCGGACCGCGCCAGGATCAGGTCGCGGAAGCCGGGGGCGAACCGCTCCACCTGGTCCTCGATCGCCCTGGTCCGGTCGGCGGCCGAGCCGTTCGGCACGTGGCAGTACGCCCAGAGGACGTGCCGGCCGTCGGGCGCGCGTGACGGGTCGGCCGCGCACGGCTGCACCGCGAGCACGTACGGCCGCTCCGGGAGCCTGCCCGCCGCGACCTCGGCCTCCGCCCGGGCGATCTCGCCGAGCGTGCCGCCGAGGTGCACCGTCGCCGCGCCCGCGACCGCCGGGTCACGCCACGGCACCGGGCCGGACAGCGCCCAGTCCATCTTGAAGACACCGGGCCCGTACCGGTAGGAGCGCAGCCCGCGCGCGTAGCGGGCAGGCAGCCGCTCGCCGCACACTTCGAGCACCTGCCGGGGGGTCAGGTCAAGCAGGATGATCCCGGCTCGCGGCACGTCGGCCAGGTCCTTGACCGCGTGCCCGCTCTCGGCGACGCCGCCGCAGGTGGCGAGCCGGCCGATGAGGGCCGCGGCGAGCCGCGCCGAGCCGCCGCGCACGACCGGCCAGCCGACCTGGTGCGCGAGCGCGGCCAGCAGCAGGCCGTAACCGCCGGTGATCGGCCGGCGGAGGTCCACCATGGAGTGCGCGGCCATCCCGGCGAGCACCGCCCGGCCCCGCTCGCCACCGAACAGGGCCCGGCCGAGCACGGTCGCGGGCAGGCCCCCGAACGCCCCGTACCGGGCAAGCCGCAGCGGTGCCTGCGGCGGCGACAGCGGGGAGAGCAGGCTGTCCACCAGCCCGAAGCCGCCGCGCGCGGCCGCCCCGACGGTCTCGCGCCAGGCGAGCGCGTCCCGCCGCGAGCCGAGCCCGGCGGCGGTCTGCGCCACGTCCCGGTGCACCAGCACCGCTTCCTGCCCGTCGAGCGGGTGGGCCGCCTGGACCGCGGGAAACGCCCATTCGAAGGGCAGGCTGAGGTCGCGGAACGCGGCCGACGCGCGGGCCAGCGGCAGCACGGTGGCGCACCAGTCGTGGGTGAACCCGTCGAGCCCGGTCAGCTGCCCGCTGCGCAGGCCGCCGCCGAACTCGTCCGCCGCCTCGACAAGCAGCACCTTCAGGCCAGCCTGGGCGAGAGTGACGGCGCCGATCAGCCCGTTCGGTCCCGACCCGACGACTACCGCGTCATACCCGTCCGCCTGGCTCACTGGTGCCCCGTCCTTTCCCCGTCACGGCATTACACCGCCGCCAGCGGACGCCGTGACAGTGTGCTGGCCACACCATCCATCATGCGCGGGCCGCCGGCCGCGGGTCACAGCGGGCGGCGGCCGCCGTAGATGACGAAGTCCAGTTCCTTCCAGAAGACGTCGACGCCCTCGAAGCCCGCCGCCCGGAGGAAGCCGACTTGCGGCTCGAGCGGGATCATGTACCGGACGTGGTTCGCGTAGCGGAGCTTCTCCTCGTCGGTCATGTGCTGCCGCCGGTGCTCGGCCGCGGGGTCGCGCCGGTCGCCGGCCCGCAGCCACGCCTCCTCGACCACCTGGTCCGGCGGCTTGACCGGGTCGTAGTTCAGGTACCAGCCGCCGGGCACCAGGTGCGCGAGGATCTCCGCGAACAGGCTCTGCTTGCGCTCGTCGTTGACATGGTGGACGGCCAGCGAGCTGATCACCGCGTCCGCCTGGCGGGGCAGGCCGTCCGGCCAGTCCCCCGCGGTGGACAGGTCGAACTCGACGTAGCGGTAGCGGCCCGCGTACGGCTCCAGTTCGACCGCGCCCTGGGCCATCATCTGCGGTGAGTAATCCGCGAGGATGGCGTGCGCGGCAGGGTAGTGGTCGAGCACGGTCCGGGCCGCCGCGCCGGTGCCCGCGCCGAGGTCAACGAACGTGAACTCCTCGTCGGGAGCGAACGGCAGCAGTTCCGCCATTAGCACGCGCCGCTCGGCGTCGCGCCTGACCCGGTCGTCCTCCCTGGACTTCCAGAAGCTGACGCCGATGTCCGACTTCCAGATCGCGGCGTTGGTGTCTTCGCTGGCGGCGTCCTCGGTATCCGGCATGCAAGAGATGGTAGCGCCGCCGACCGCGCGCAAGCTCTCAGGAGATGTCCAGGCTCTTCCTGACGTGCGGCATGGGCACGCCGCGCCGGTCCATCTTGGCTCGCTCAAGCGTGGTCGTGCTCAGCGCCGGCAGCCAGGTGATGTTCCACGCGGCGGCGTCGGTCTTGGCCGCGTTCCAGATTTCGTACCCCACGCCGCTGAGCGCGGAGGAGACGCCGCTGCCCAGCCCCCAGCCGCTCGTGCCGACCACCGCCGCCACCGTCACCAGGGACGCCCATACCTGGCTGGTTCCGCTGAGGTTCACGATTACCAGGGCGAGCAGGCCGCCGAGGGCGGCGAGCGCGATCAGCACCACCGGCCAGAACCGGCGCAGGATGGCGCCGCAGACTTTCGCCGCCGCGCGGGCCACGGCGGTCCCCGCTTCCGCCCACGCGCCCGTGCTCGGCTGCACGGTCACCTCCGTGTCGGCGACGAGGGCCGACCGCCAGACCCAGCCTTGGACGCGCAGCGCGCGCAGCACCGTGTCGGATTCCGGCGACCACGTGTCGCTACCGGGCGACTTGATCCGGGCGCTGTTGACGTCGATCCACTCCGCCCAGTTGTCGAGCGACTTGGACACGATGGCGGCGATCCCGGCGGGCAGCTGCCCGCCGGTGCCGTTGAGCAGCGTGTGCAGGCCGGTCATCGACGGCCGCGCGAACAGGCCGAACAAGGCGCTTGGCCGGCTGGCCGCGCTGTCCTTGCCGAGCGGGGCGATGGACGGCAGCCACACCAGGTCGCTGAGCGAGAGACCCAGCTGGTAGGCGCAGAGCCGCTGCGGCTGGTCGGCGAAATGGTCGAGGATGGCCTGGTTCAGGCCCGCCACCGCCGCGAGCAGCTCCGTCTCGGAGAATGGCGTGTCCGCGGCGGCCGCCGCGCCGGCGGCGGCCGCGTAAACGGCGTCGTCTGCCTCGGGGGCGGTGCTCTCCGGCCCGGTGACGGCGGGATCCGCCGGCCCGGCGGCCTCCTCTTCCCCGGCTTCCTCGGCGGCCTGGGCGGTGGCGAGGTTCCCCGCCGCGATCGCCGCCCGCCGCTTGTTCGTCTGCGCGGTGACCTGGCGCAGCGGCTCGGCCAGGGCAGGGAACCAGTGGAGGTACTCGGCCAGCTCGTCGGCGAGGAAGACGAGCTTGGGGTCCGCCGCCAGGTCATCAGCGAGCGGAAGCTGGACGTCCGGGTCGAACGGCGGCTGGCGCGTGGTGACGCGCTCTCGCCGCCTCGGGTCGAACAGCTGGGCCATCACCCAGCCGAGCGCGAAAACGGCACCGGGCGGCTGCACGGCCCGGCGCCTCTCGCCCGGGAACTCGCCGATTTCGGTGCTTACCCACATGCATCCTCACATTAGCCCCGCGTGGTCGCCGCGACGAGCCCTTCGCGGAGTCGCACCGTAACCCCCACTTTCGCTCCCGGCTGACCAGCCGTTACCGGCGACGTATCGTATAGATGAGCGTTCCGTGGGCACACCATGCGGTAGGTCCGCGATTTGACTCCGAGCCCCCAAGGAGATGGATGCCTGAGCAGGTGGCGCGGCCGTGCGCCAGCGATGCCGAGGCCCGCACGTGACCGAGCTTGCGAGCACCATGACCCCGCGCGAGATCGCCAAGCAGGCGGCGCACGCGATCTCGGTGCTGAACGAACTCACCCACGGTGGCGGCGAATTGTCCAATTCGACCGACTTCCGTGCCATCGTCGCCAGCCTTGAGCTCATCGGGCAGGGCCTGCCGCAGCTCTGCGAGCAGCTCGCCAGGTTCCTTGTCGTGCAGCATGAGGACGGGCAGCTCAGTCACGAGTCGGGGCACGACACGGACGGCTCGGTGACCGAGGTGATCGAGGCACTCGCGGCGGCCGGCCAGGCGGCGGACATGATGACGGCCGCGCTGACCGAGGCGCGCGCCGCCTCTCAGGTGCTCACTCCCGCCAGGCACCGGGGCTGGGACTCCGCGAAGGCCGACTAGGGGGCCTGCCGCAGCAGCCAGTCGCACCAGGCGGCGACGCCCTCCCCGGTGCGGGCACTGACCGGCAGGACCTCGGCCGCCGGATTGACCTTGCCCAGGTTGCCGAGGAACCCGTCCATGTCGAAGTCCAGGTAGGGCAGCAGGTCCACCTTGTTGACCACGACCAGGCCGCAGGAGCGGAACATCACCGGGTACTTGAGCGGCTTCTCCTCGCCCTCGGTGACCGCGTAGACCATCGCCCTGGCGTTCTCGCCGACGTCGAACTCGGCCGGGCAGACCAAGTTGCCGACGTTCTCGATCAGTACCAGGTCCAGGTCGGCGAGCGGCAGCCGGGGCAGCGCCGAACGCACCATGGGCGCATCGAGGTGGCACTCGCCGCCGAACCCGTTGCCGGTGTTGATCAGCGCGACCGCGGCACCGAAGCCCGCCAGCCTGTCGGCGTCCAGGCTCGTCTCGATGTCGCCCTCGATGATCCCGACGCGCAACTGGCCGCCCAGCCGGTCCAGCGTCTGGCGCAGCAGCATGGTCTTGCCGGCGCCCGGCGCCGACATCAGGTTCACCACGCGGACCCCGGCGGCGGCGAACTCGGCCCGGTTGGCGGCCGCGGTCCTGTCGTTTTCATCGAAGATCCGCTCAAGTACCTCCAGGCGCTCCCCGCCGGTCGCGTACCCGGAGTGGTCGCCCGCGTCATGAGCGTGCTCTCCGGCGTGCTCATGGTCGTGCACGGTCCCGTCGTCATGCCGGTGGAAGCGCCCCATCAGCCTCATCCCTCCCGTTCGGGAGCCAGTTCAAGCGAGGTGACCAGGAACTCCTCCCCGGACACGACCTCCACCGCGAAGCCGCCGCACCCGCCGCAGGCGAACACGGGCACCTCGCCGACGTCCGTGACCTGCCCGCAGTCGCGGCACCTGATCCGCGCGGGCACCGGCTCGATGCTGATCCGGGAGCCGGCCAGCGGCGTGCCCGCGCTGACCAGCCCCCAGCAGTAGACGAGGGTGTCCGGCACGATCTGGCGCAATTGGCCAGCGCGCACGTTGATCACCTGCACCGTCCGCCCGGCGGCGTGGCGGGTCACGATGTCGGCGATCGAGGAGCAGATCGACAGTTCGTGCACGGTCTCCACGATAGACAGTGCGGCGGCCGGGCCAGAAGGGCAGGGACCGCACCAGCTCATTGGACTCTGAGAACTTAGCCGTTTACTCATAGGCCGGCCGCAAGCTGGCGGCAGTGGCCGTCACGCCCTGGTTCGCACACTCTGGGCATGACTGAGACACCTCAGGTAGAAATCGTCGTTCCGGTCAAGAACGAAGAGCATGACCTCGCACCGAGCGTCACGCGCCTCGCCGGGTACCTGCGGAACACCTTCCCGTTCCCCACCCGCGTCACGATCGCGGACAACGGCAGCACCGACGGCACATGGCCGGCGGCACGCGCCCTCGAGGCCAGGTTCCCCGAGGTACGCGCCGTTCACCTCGACCTGCCCGGCCGGGGCAGGGCGGTGCACCAGGCCTGGTTGTCATCCGACGCCGAGGTGTCGGCGGCCGGGAACCGGCTGCGCCGCTGGTGGCGCGGGCCGGACGGTGACCCGCGGTGGGCCCGGCCCGCCCTGTGCGCCCTGCTCGCCGTCACCGCGCTGCTGTACCTGTGGGACCGAGTTCGAGGCGCTAGTTGCCAAGCACGAGATCCACTACTACGTCGGGCAAAGCGGCAACAGCTTCGGCGGCGGCGGTTCCTCGGCGATCGCCTCCTGGGTGGCTGCCCACTTCAAGTCACAGACCGTCGGCGGCGTCACGGTCTACGACCTCACACAGGCGAACTAGCCCCAGAGCCAGTCCCGGAGTCATCGGGTTGGCGTCCAGCAGGAGCGGTTCCTGCCGCGGATGTCCCAGCTAGAACAGCGCAACCTGGTGGACACGCGGCCGCTGGCGGCCGCGTGTCCAGCGGGCATCGCCGCCGCGCCGCTCGAGCAGGGCCGGGTCGACGGATGACAGGAACGGCGACGGCGAGCACTCGGTGAGCTCGCCGCGCAGGACCCGCTTCGCCGCGGTGAGCAGCGTGAGCCGGGTTGTCGCCCTGGTCATGCCGACGAACAGCAGGCGGCGCTCCTCCGCGTAGTCAACTTCCGCGCCGCGCCAGGAGCGCAGCGGGAGCAGCCCGTCGTCGCACCCGGGGATGAACACCACGGGGAACTCAAGGCCCTTCGCGGCATGCAGCGTCAGCAGCGAGATCCGGTCGGCGCGCGGGTCCCAGGTGTCGACCTCGGCCCCGAGCGCCAGCTCGTCGAGGAACCGGTCCAGGTCGCTGCCACACCGCGCCGCCAGCGGAGCGAGCACGTCCGCCGCGCCCTTGACCGCGGCCAGGACTTCGGCCCGTCCTATTTCATCCGCCCCAACCGCCCCGATAGCCCGCTCCCGTGCCAGCAGCAGCAGCTCAGCCACCGGCACGTCGCCCGCCCCGCCGCCTACCTCGCCGGATGGTTGTGGCAACGCGCCGCCTATAGGCGGCTGGTTGCCACAACCATCCGGAGCGGGGGCAGGAGCCGCGGTGACGCTAGGGGTCGCCGTGACGCTAGGGGTCGCCGTGACGATGGGAGCCGTCATGAGAGTGGGAACTGTCGTGAGGGTGGGAACTGCCGTGAGGGCGGGAACTGCCGTGAGGGCGGGAGCCGTCGTGAGGGTGGAGACTCCGGTGACTGTGAGGGCGGGGAGGGCGGCCAGGATCGCGTTGACGCCCGGCATCTCCGCCAGCCGGGAGTGAGCGCGGCGCTGGAACGGGAAGCCGCGCCGCGCCAGGGCCTCGCCGATCGCGTTCGCCTGCGCGGACGTCCGGTACAGCACGGCGAAGTCGGCGAACGACAGCTGGTGCTCGGACCGGTCCCTGCCGTCGACCGCCCGGCTGTCCAGCGCGTGGAACGAGGCGCCGCCGAGCAGCTTCTCGATCTCCGCCGCGATGGCCTCGGCCTCCTCCCGCTCGTCGGCCACCGCGTGCAGCACCACCGGGCCGTCGGGGATGTCAGCCCGGGCCGGGACCAGCTCGCGCCCCGGTACCAGCGTGCCCGGGCGGATCAGCTGCATGGCGGCGCGCACGATCGTCGGCGCGGAACGGTAGCTGCGCGAGAGGCGCACCGTCGTCACCGCAGGGCCGGCCGGCCCCTCGGAAGCCCTGCCCGCCGCCACCGAGCCGCCGAAGTCCTCCTGGAACCGCAGGAAGTAGCCGACGTCGCCGCCGCGGAACCCGTAAATCGCCTGGTCGGGGTCGCCGATGGCGCAGATCCGCCCGCCCGGGCGGCACAGGTACCGCAGCATCAGGTACTGCTGCGCGTCCACGTCCTGGTATTCGTCGACGAACACGTCTGTCCACCGCTCCTGGTAGGCGGCGGCGAGCGAGGCGTCCGCGCTGAGCAGCTCGACCGGGCGGGTGACCAGCTCATCGACGTCGACCAGGCCGAGGTTGCGCAGCGCCGCGTCGTAGCGGGCGGTAAGGCCGTCGAGCCCCGGCTCGGCGAAGTCGAAGTCGTCGCCCGCGGCGCCGCTGGGGTCCAGGTCGGCGAAGACGGCGGAGACACGCCGCCGTTTTGCTTCCGCGATGCGAGCACCGAGCGCGGCGGGGCTGCCGCCCTCGGACAACGACCGCAGCACCTCAAGCCGGGTCTTCTCGTCGGCGACCTGAAGGTCGGCGGGCAGGCCGAGCAGCTTGCCCTGCTCGCGGAGGATCAGCAGGCCCAGGCCGTGGAAGGTGGCGACGGCCACCCGGTGCGCGGTGTCCGCGCCGGCCAGGGCGCCGAGGCGGTCGCGCAGCTCGTCGCGGGCACGCCTGGTGAACGTGACGGCCAGGCAGCGCTCGGGCGGCAGGCCGGCACCGATCCGGTGCGCGATCGCGTGCGTCAGTACCCGCGTCTTGCCGGCGCCCGGGCCTGCCACCACCAGCAGCGGCCCGCCGGCATGGGTGACGATCGCTTGCTGCCCGGGGTCGAGGCCGGGGGCGGGGGCGCCAGCCGACGGCCGGGGCATCGCCGCGTCCGCGGCCGACGGGTCCGCCGGCAGGGCGTCGTCGCGGGGAACGGCGGCGCGTGCCGCACGCGGCGCCCTGGGCAGGTCGAACAGTGCCGCGCCGGCCAGCTCATCCGGGTCGAACAGCCGGATCGTCCCGTACACGCCGTCGTACCCGGCCTCGCGGCGCACCTCGCCGCGGCGCAGCCGGGCGAT
>DASWAE010000026.1:0-8369 GCA_036391275.1 Trebonia sp. | reverse complement strand
CTGCGCCCTGGTTTCGGTGAGCTCCCGGTCGGGGTTGGTGAGCTTCTCCCACTCATCGACGAGCGAGGAGTCGACCTGGCGGATGAGCTCGCCGAGCCACTCGATCAGGTCGGTGAGCTCCTCGGTCTTGGCCTCGTCGGGGACCGTCTGCCGCAGCGCCTTGTAGGCGTCGGCCAGGTAGCGCAGCACGATGCCCTCGGACCTGGACAGGCTGTAGAACTGGACGTACTCGGGGAACGTCATGGCCCGCTCGAACAAGTCGCGGGCGACCGACTTGGGCGAGACCGTGTAGTCGCCGACCCAGGGGTGACCGCGGCGGTAGATCTCGTAGGCCGCCTCCAGCAGCTCCTCGAGCGGCTTGGGCCAGGTGACGTCATCGAGCAGCTCCATGCGCTTCTCGTACTCGACGCCGTCGGCCTTCATCGCGGCGACGGCCTCGCCGCGGGCGCGGAACAGCTGCGCGGACAGGACCTGCCGGGGGTCGTCCAGCGTCGACTCGATGACCGACAGCACGTCGAGGGCGTAGGTGTCCGGCGTCCCGTTTTCTGCCCGCGGGGGGTACGGGGGGTCGTCCCCCCGGGAGATATCGGCTGCTTGCGCGTCCGATAGGATGGCGGTTTTTGCCATCGGACGCGCAAGCAGCCCGATGGCGGCGAGGGCGAACGGCGACAGCGGCTGGTTGAGCGCGAAGTCGTACTGCAGGTCGACGGTGAGCCTGACGTAGCGGCCCTTCTCGTCCGGCTCGTCAAGCCGCTCCACGACGCCGCCGGCGAGCAGCGCCCGGTAGATCTCGATGGCGCGGTGGATGTGCTTGCGCTGCCTTGCCCGGTCCTCGTGGTTGTCGGTCAGCAGGTGCTTCATCGCCTGGTACGCGTTGCCCGGCCGGTCGATGACGTTCAGCACCATCGCGTGCGTCACGGTGAAGGACGAGGTGAGCGGCTCGGGCTCGGCGGCGACCAGCCGGTCGAAGGTGGGCTTGCCCCAGGAGATCGTCCCCTCCGGCGGCTTCTTCTTGACGACCCGCCGGCGCGCCAGCGCTTCGTCGCCGCCGGTCTTGGCGAGGGCCTTGGCGTAGGACTTCTCGTTGTCGATGACGTGCTCGGGCGCCTGCACCACGACCCGGCCCGTCGTGTCGAAGCCCGCCCGGCCCGCGCGGCCCGCGATCTGGTGGAACTCCCGCGCCTGGAGCAGCCGGGTCTTCTTGCCGTCGAACTTGGCCAGGGCGGTGAACACGACGGTGCGGATCGGCACGTTGATGCCGACGCCGA
Organism: Trebonia sp.; assembly: GCA_036391275.1. Lineage (GTDB taxonomy): Bacteria > Actinomycetota > Actinomycetes > Streptosporangiales > Streptosporangiaceae > Trebonia. The sequence goes on along the minus strand of DASWAE010000026.1, from coordinate 7,101 downwards.
GGGTGTCGGTGCCGCAGATGACCTTGAGCAGGCCTGCCTGGGCGAGCGTCTCGACCAGCCGCCGGTACTTGGGCAGCATGCCGGCGTGATGGACGCCGATGCCGTGCCGCACCAGGCGGGACAGCGTCTTGCCGAAGCCGGAGGCGAAGCGGAAGTGCCCGATCATCTCCGCGATCGCGTCCTTCTCCTCCCGGGTGCACATGTTGGTCGACATGAGCGCCTGGGCCTGCTCGAGCGCCGCGGCCTGGGTGAAGTGCACCACGTAGACCGGCGCCTGGTCGGTGGTGAGCAGTTCGCTCAGCGTCTCGTGCAGCGGCTGGAGGCTGAAGGAGAAGATCAGCGGGACCGGGCGCTCGGCGTTCTTGACCACGGCGGTGGGCCAGCCGGTGCGCCTGGTGAGGTCTTCCTGAAACCGCGTGACGTCGCCGAGGGTGGCCGACATGAGGATGAACTGCGCCTTCGGCAGCTCGATGAGCGGGACCTGCCAGGCCCAGCCCCGGTCCGGGTCGGCGTAGTAATGGAACTCGTCCATGATGACCTGGCCGACGTCGGCGTCCGCGCCGTCGCGCAGCGCGATCGAGGCGAGCACCTCGGCGGTGCAGCAGATGATCGGCGCCTTGGCGTTGACCGAGGCGTCGCCGGTCATCATCCCGACGTTGGCCGGGCCGAAGACCTCGCACAGCGCGAAGAATTTCTCGCTGACCAGGGCCTTGATGGGCGCGGTGTAGTAGCTGCGCTGGCCGTTGGCCAGGGCGGCGAAGTGCGCGCCGGTCGCGACCAGCGACTTGCCCGAGCCGGTGGGGGTGGACAGGATCACGTTGGATCCCATGACGACCTCGATCAGCGACTCTTCCTGGTGCGGGTAGAGGCTGAAGCCGCGCTCCTTCGCCCAGTCCGCGAAGGCGCTGAAGATGGCGTCCGGGTCCGGCGGGTCGTCCGCCTGATTGTCCGGCAGCAGTGGCGGGAGCAGGTCGATGAGCATCGTCATGGCGTTTCTATCGTGCCCTGTCATGGCGACTACCTGAGCCGTCAATAGTTGTGGATTCATGTGTCGCACTGTTCAACCTCGCGCCGCACCGCCAGATTCCCGCTGGGGTTGCGCACCCTCGCCAAAGGCGCCGCAAGTAAACAGTGGATGAAGTGCTCGGTGCAGGTGCGGCGCCCGCCGTGCCGCGGACGGTATAACCGGCCCCCGGGCGAACCTGCCCGGGCCCGGCGGGACAGCGGAGCCATGCGCGGCGCTTCGTTTTTTGCCTGATTGACAATGGCGTCACGCGTGCCGCATCATGGGGTCTCTTGCTACCGCAAGAAAAACTTTCCCATGCCATCACTTTAGCTTCCGGATGTCGTATATGAAAAATCCCCTCCGGTTCATCACGCTCAGCAAGTACCCGCCATATCGGTCAGGGCACGCAAAGCAGGCGCTGTGGAACAACATGGCGCTCGCCGCGCTCACCGGGGCCGAGCAGCACCAGGTGACGTACTGCGGAGTGTCCTCAGATCCGGAAGACTACGCAGGCCCTGGTGTCCAGGTCCATCACGTCAGGGAGATTCCCGGAAATCGCCGGGTACCGGACGGCCATCTACTGCGCGCAGTTGCGGGCGAGCTTTTCCGCGTGGTGCTTGAAAACGAAATCGACGTCATTAACACCTATTACATCGACCCGCACGCGGCGCTCGCCAATAGGGTCGCCGACGCCCTCGGACTTCTCGGCCGGCGGCCAATAGTTATCCACAGCATTGAGGGCAGCGATGTCCTCGAATCGGTCTGCGAGCATCTCGCCGACGGCTCCGCCGGCGTGCTCTTCGGGGACGTAATGCGCGCCGATGTGCTGTGCACGGTATCGCACTACACGGCGCGGCGCTTCCTGTCCGGCGCGGAGGCGATCGGCGGCGCCCGGCTCGCCGACACGATCGCGGAGTCGATCGTGCTGCGCTACCCGGGCCTGCCGCCGGAGGCGTTCGCGCACCCGTGCCCGGATGAGGTGCGGGAGTTCCGGCAGCGGGCGGGGCTGCGCCAGGACTCGGTGCTGATCTCCACCCTCGGCAGGCTCGAGGAGGAGAAGGGCCTCGACACCATCGTGGCCGTCGCCCAGCTCGCGGCCGTGACCAGGCCCGAGCTCGAGTTCGTCATCGCGGGCACCGGCTCGCTGGGCGACGGCCTGGCGGCGCAGGCGCTGGCCGTCCCGAACCTCACGGTGCTGCGCAACCTCAGCTCGCACGACGCCCAGTGCCTGCGCGCGGCCTCGGAGGCGGGCACCTTCCCGACGCGGGTGATCCCCGGGTTCATCGAGACGTTCTGCGTGGCGGCGCTGGAGTACGAGGCGCTCGGCGTCCCGGTGCTCGCCTCGTCCATCGGCGGCGTCCCTGAGGCCGTCCCGGACGGCCGTTTCCTCGTCGCCCCGGGCACCGCGCCGGGCGAGTGGCTGGCGCGGATCGACGAGACGCTGGCGAACAGGGCCGAGCGCAGCGCTGCCGCGGGCGCGTTCGCCGGCAAGTTCACCAGCAAGCGCAGCGCCCAGCGCCTCATCGACCTGGCCACCCTGGCCAGCGGCCGGCTGAACCGGCTGGCGCCGCTCAAGGCCGACCCGGTGGACGACTACCTGGCCACCTGGCCCGCCTGCGGCACGCGCATCGCCGAGCCGGCCCAGATGTAACCCGTGCGCCGGGTCAGGACAACGCCCTGACCCGGCGCAGTACCTCGGCCCGGCCGAGCGCCGCGGCGACCTCAGTGAACCCGGGGGACTGCCGGGAACCGGTGATCAGCACCCGGATGACGGCGGCGGCGTCGGCGATCGAGCCGGGGTAGGCGTCCGGGTCCTTCTTGTAGTCCTTCTGCCGCAGCGCGAAGCCGAGCGAGCCCGCCAGGGACCGGATCTGCTCGAACCACTCCACGTCAGGCCCCGGCTCGACGTACCCCGCCGCGAACCCAGCCGCCATGGCGCGGACGAGGTCCGGGGCGAGACCCCCGAACCGCGCGTCGGACGGGTCGGTGACCAGCTCGAAGATCTCCGGGAAGAAGAAACCGTACACAGGGCGGAAGTCCGCCCACTTACGCAGGTCCTTGCGCTTGTTCTCGGCGCCCTCCCGCTCGACGGCGAGGGCGCGCAGGGCCAGCTCACGCTCGGCGCTGACCACGGACGCGAGGTCCTTGTCGTACACCTGCGCCCAGGTCAGCACCCGGTCGAGGATCTCCGCGCCAGGCAGCGTCGCGACGTAGTCGGCGCTGATGTCGTCGAGCTTGACCATGTCGAGCAGCGGTCCGGCGACGCCGAACTCCCGCAGCCGCAGCGGCTCGGCGAGCGCCTGCGGCAGCGGCAGCTCGGCGAGCCGCCCGTTGGCGAGCCCGCGCAGGTAGTAGACCACCGCCTCGGCGGGGAAGCCCTGCTCGATGTAGTACCCGACGCTGGCCTCCGGGTCCTTCCGCTTGGACAGCTTGCGGCGGCTGCCGCCGTCCTGCTTCATCAGCGGCGCGACGTGCGCGTAGGGGATCCGCGGGAAGCCGAGCGCGTCGAAGAGCTGGTGGTGCAGCGGGACGGAGGAGATCCATTCCTCGGCGCGGATCACCAGCGTGACGCCCATCAGGTGGTCGTCGACCGGGTGCGCGAAGTGGTAGACCGGCAACCGCGACTCGCTGTCGCTGCGCTTGAGCAGCACCACGTCGTTGCGGTTGTCATCGGCGCTGATCTCGCCGCGGATCAGGTCGGTGTAGCTGACCCGGGCCCCGCCCACGCCGGGGGAGCGGAACCGGACGACGTAGGGGTCGCCGGCCTCAAGCCGGGCGCGCACCTGGTCCTCCGGCGCGTCCCGCCAGATCGCCCACTCGCCGTAGTAGCCGGGCAGCGCGCCGGCCGCCTTCTGCCGCGCGACCCGCGCCTCGGCCTGGGCAGGCGTCTCGAAGCACGGGTACGCCTTCCCCTGCCGCATCAGCTCGCGCGCGTACGTCTCGTAGATGGCGGCCCGCTGTGACTGGGTGTACGGGCCGTAGCCGCCGCCGGCGGCATCCGACTCGTCGGCCGCGATACCGAAGTACTCGAAGCCCGCCTCGAACTGCGCGAGCGCCCCCTCTTCGAACCGCTCCCGGTCGGTGTCCTCGACCCGCAGCACGTAGCGGCCGCCGCTGTGCCGGGCGATGTCCTGGTTGACGCCGGCGGTGAAGATGCCGCCGATGTGCAACCAGCCGGTCGGCGACGGCGCGAACCGGGTGACCTCAGCGCCGCCGGGCAGCGTCCGCGCCGGGTACCAGGACTCCCAGTGCGCCGGCGACGGCAGGTCGGCGGGAAAGAGGGAGTCGATCAGCTCCACGCTCAGCATGGCTCAAGCCTACCGACCGGACGGCTCACCCCCGGCCGCGCGGCCAGCGGAACCGGCCGCGGAACGGCGGGATCGCCTGGTACTCGGCGGTGCGCGCGGCCACCGGGCCGGGCAGCCACGAGCGCCGATGGGAGTTCCGGTTATCAGCCCACGAGATCTGGCAAAATAGGCAGAGTGGTGTCTTCTAATTTTGGGCGGCCGGCCGTGACGGCAGCCGGCCGCCAGGAGTGGCCGGAGGGTACCTTCGTCGGCGTTCTCCCCGGGGCGGAGCGGGCCTCACTGCTGGCCGCCGGCACGCCGGTGCGCTTCGAAGACGACCAGATCATGCTGGTTCAGGGCGACACCGGCGACTTCGTCTACGTGCTGACCAGCGGCTTGGTCAAGGTCGTGGTGGCCACGGAGAGCGGCGTCGAGACGACCCTCGCCATCCGCTCGCGCGGCGACCTCGTGGGAGAGTTCGCCCTGCTCGACGAGAAACCGCGCACGGCGACGGTGCGAGCGGCCGGCGAAGCCACCGCGCTGCGGGTCGGCGGCACCGCCTTCCTGGCGATCACCGGCGGTTCCCGGGCCGCCCAGGCGGCGGTTACCAGGTACGTGATGGGCAAGCTGCGCGAGACCACCGAGCGCCGCGCGGCGGAGCGGGTGTGGGACGCCAGGGAACGGCTCGCCCAGGTGCTCTACGAACTCGGTCATGACCGCGCGGAGCCAGGCCCCGACGGCATGATCAGGATCCCGCTCACCCAGGCGGATATCGGCGACCTGGCCGGCGTGGCGGTATCCACGGCGGAGCGGATACTGAAGGAGCTGCGCATGCAGGGCGTCATCAGCACGCGCTACCGGGAAGTGGCCATCAAAGACATGGCTCAGTTGGACAGCATCCGTTTTTCTGGATAAAGCGAAATAGATCCCCTTATTAGAGGGAATCTGCGATCTCCCGGTCCGCTACGTTCTCGCTGAGCGGGCGGGCACTGAGAGCGGGAGGCCGGCTAGGGGTGGTGGCCGGCCACCCGCCCGCTTCTCTCTCTCTCTCTCCCCCCGCGCGAGGTTCCCCGGCGACGGCCTTCGGCCCGTTGAGCTAGAATGAGTGCACGCGAAGGGGAGTAGCTCCCTTGCCGGGATGCCGACAATCGCGGTCCAGTGGCTGGCTCCTGGCCAACTGAACCCGGTACCCGGGGGCCGCGGCGCGGCCTGAGCAAGACCTTCGGCCGACAGCCGGCGCCACGCTTGTCGTGACGTCGCCAGTGCTGCCGTGCCGGAGGCTCGGGTCCGCCAGACGCGACTAGCCGGCGCGGCCCGATCGACGGAGCCCCGAGCCATGAGCCTGACCGCAGCCGCCGCTACCTTCGTGGCCGTGCTCCCCGCGGAGTTGCCCGACAAGACGATCCTGGCGTGCCTGATCCTGTCGAGCCGCTACCGCGCGAGCGTCGTGTTCGGTGGCGCGGCCATGGCCTTCCTCGTCCAGGTGGTCATCGCGGTGGCGGCAGGCGGGGCACTGAGCCTGCTGCCGCACCACGTCGTCGAGGCGTGCGCGGCGGTCGTGTTCGCGGTGGGCGCCGTCCTGCTCTGGAGACACGGGGAGAAGCAGGACGGGCAAGACGAGGACACCGGCCAGGACGGCGTGCGCAGCGAGTTCTGGCCGGTGTTCGGCACCGCGTTCGCGGTGGTATTCCTCGCCGAGTTCGGCGACCTGACCCAGTTCTTGACCGTCAGCCTGGCCGCGCGCTTCCACGACCCGGTCTCGGTCGGCATCGGCGCCACGCTGGCGCTGTGGGTGGCCGCCGGCATTGCCGTTACGGTCGGCTGGCGCCTGCTCAAGCTGATTCCCATGCAATGGCTAACCAGGGGCGCGGCCGTGGTGATGCTCGTTCTCGCCGGGACGAGCGCCTACGCCGCCGCCAGCTGACCAGCGCTGACCGGCGCTGACCGGCGCAAATACGAGCATTAGGTCAATCGCTGAAGGTCGCGCGGTCAGGATAAGATTTTGTAATGCTTGATATCCGCAGGCTCCGTATGCTGCACGAATTCGCGGCGCGAGGCTCGATCGCGCGGACCGCGGAGGCACTCGGCTACACCCCGAGCGCGGTCTCGCAGCAGCTCGCGGTGCTCGAGAAGGAAGCGGGCACGCCGCTGCTCGACCGGACCGCGCGGAGCGCGGGCCTCACCGACGCGGGCAAGCGGCTGGCCATCCACGCCGAGCGCATCCTCGCCATGGTGGAGGCCGCGGAGTCCGACCTGTCCGCGCACGCCGCCCAGCCGAGCGGCCGCGTCGTGGTGACCGCGTTCCCGTCCGCCGCGGTGGCCTTCGCCCCGGCGCTCGCGCGGAGCCTGAAGGAGCACCAGCACCTGACCCTGCTGCTGCGGGAGGCCGACCCGGCCGACGGGCTGCAGCTGGTCAGGTCGGGCGAGGTCGAGGTGGCGATCGTCGACGACTGGACCGGCCGCATGCCGGCCGACCTGGAGGCCGCCGACGCCGGGCCCGGCGTGCTGAGCTATTACCACCTGGTCAGGGACCCGCTCATCCTGGTGGTCGGCCGCGACCACCCGGCCGCCGACCCGGAGCGCCCGGTCGACCTGCGGGCGCTGCGCAACGAGTCGTGGCTCGCCGCCCCGGTGGGCGAGCCGTCGCGGCAGGCGGCGGACCGGCTGCTCGCCGCCGTCGGGCTGACCCCGCCGGTCCCGTCGGAGTTCGAGGGACTCGGCACGGTCGCCAACCTGGTCGCCCGGGGCCTCGGCATCGCGATCATGCCGCGGCTCGCCGTCGGCGCCTACGAGAAGCGGGTGGTCGTC
>DASWAE010000025.1:0-20127 GCA_036391275.1 Trebonia sp. | reverse complement strand
CGGCAGCGAGGCTAGCGGCAATGCCCGGTACGACGAGCAGGCGAAGGTTCTTCATTGTTCTTTCCCTAACTGTGTTCTGTTCGGTGTTGGTTCTGGTTTGGAACGACAGGTTGTTCTCGGTTGCCTCCCGAGGCTCAGGTGACGGTGACGACGGAGTCCCAGCCGCTCGCGCCGTCGGGGAATGAGGGGGCTTCGCGTGAGGTCTGCGTGGCACCGGTGCCGTCGATGGCCCGGGTACGCAGCGAGTGCAGCCCCGGGGTAGTAGGCCCGCTGGCTCGCGAACGTGGTGACGGTCAGCCGGGTGACCCCACTTGGTCGCGGACACGTAGCCGTACAGGCCGGGCACCACCATCCGGGCGGCGAGCGCCCCGGCAATGGCCACCGCGAGGATCAAGATGACGAGGATCCCTGTGACCAGCGCGCTCTTGTCGCCGGACCCGAAGTGCGCGATCGCGAACTCCTTCAAGGGAACCGGCGTGTGGTTGATCACGACCTCGCCGGCCGCCTCGACCGGGCTGCCGAGCGGCCCGGTGAGCCCGGCCACGAGCTGGGCTACGCCCAGCGCCACCGCCACGGCGAGCACGCCGGACAGCGGGCCAGGCAGCGCCCCGGTCAGCAGGCCGCGCCAGGTGGTCAATCGTCGTCTCGCTCTCACATTCCGCATTCGCGGGCATGGCGGCGACGGATTGGGGCAGCCGTCAAATACTTTTGCCGCAGATTCCGGCCTGCCTGCACCAGTCCGGCGCCGTTGTGCCTACGAATGGGAGACATGAAAGCGTCCCCGGCGAGCCCGCAACAGCCGGGTCCTGGCCGCACTCAGGGGGGTGACCAGGACCCGGCAACCCTGCTTGCCCGCGTGGCGCGTGGCGACCACGCAGCCTTCGAGGCCGTGTACGACCAGTTCGCGGGGCCGGTATACGGGCTTGTCCGCAAGGTCCTGCGCGACCCGGCCCAGTCCGAGGAGGTGGCGCAGGAGGTGCTGCTCGAGGTGTGGCGCACCGCGGCGCGCTTCGACCCCGGCCGGGGCAGCGCATCCTCCTGGATGATGACGATCGCGCACCGCCGCGCCATCGACCGGGTCCGCTCGGAGAATGCCGCCACGGCGCGGGAGCAGAAGCTGATCCCGGTTGCGGAGGCAGGAGACGACGTCGCGGAGCTGGTGGAGGGGAAGCTTGACCGGCAGCGTGTGCTGCACTGCCTGGATTCCCTCAGCTCGCTGCAGGCTGAGTCGGTCAACCTCGCCTATTACGGTGGCTATACCTATTCTCAGGTGGCCGAGCTCCTAGGCGTTCCGCTGGGGACGGTCAAGACCCGTATCAGGGACGGTTTGATCCGGCTGCGTGATTGCATGGGGGTGACCTGGTGAGCGTCCGCCGTCACGAAGCACACTTGCTGACCGGCAGCTACGCTCTTGACGCGCTGACCGAGACAGAGCGGGCCGAGTTCGAGCGGCACCTGGCCCGTTGCCCTTCCTGCACGGAGGAAGTCCGGGGGCTGCGGGAGACCGCGGCGAGGCTGGCGATGGCGGCCGCTGTCCCCCCGCCGCCGGGAATGCGCGCGCGGGCGCTCGCTGCCGCCCAGAGCGCCAGGCAGCTGGGGCCACCGGGCCGGAACCCGCTGGCCATGGCCGGGCAGCGGACCGGATGGCGCCGCCGCCCGGTCTCACGGGCGGCCCTTACCACGGTCATCGTGACGCTCGCGGCCGCGGTCGTCTTCCTCCTCGTCGCGCAGCTGAGCACGAGCAGGCAACTCCAGCAGGCACAGGCGAGCAGCCGTGAGATCACCGCCGTTCTCGCCGCCCCCGACGCGCGCATCGAGTCGGTGCCGGGGACCGCGGGCGGCATGGTCACCGCCGTCATGTCGCTGCGCCGGCACGAGGCCGTCGTAACGGCAGACATGCCGACGCTTCCCGGCTCCCGCGTGTACCAGCTCTGGGTGATGACCGCGGCTGGGTCCGCCCGGTCGGTCGGCCTGCTCGCGGGCACTCGCTCCGGCTCGGCGCCGCCGCTGCTCGCCGACGGGGTGCTGCCTGGTGACCGGCTCGGGATCACGGTCGAGCCGGCCGGCGGGACCGCTCGGCCGACTACCACGCCGGTCGTGGTCATGCCGGTAACGGCGTAGCCGGGATGATCCGAGCGGACCGCCGCCGGCTACGGCGCGATCGCGGCGTAGGCGGCGGCCCAGAAGTCCCCTCATCGGCGAATCCGCCAGCCATCCGTTCCTCCCGTGTTGGCGCCGCCTGGCATGGGTAAGACGTTCCAGCGCGACCATTATCATCGGCGTGCCGCCCCCTGATGACCGTAGGAGAACACGCATGAGCGCTATCGACGACTACCTCGCCCGCAACGCCGATTACGCGCCGGCCCACGTCGGCGGGCTGCCGGTCGCGCCTGGCCAGCACGTCGCGGTGGTCGCCTGCATGGACTCGCGGATGAGGATCTTCCCGATGCTCGGCATGACCGGGGGCGAGGCGCACGTGATCAGGAACGCCGGCGGGGTGGTCACCGATGACGTGATCAGGTCCCTGGCGATCAGCCAGCGGCTGCTCGGCACCCGGGAGATCATGCTTATCCATCACACGGACTGCGGCCTGGCGAAGACCACCGAGGACGAGTTCAAGGGCGCGATCGAGGCGGAGACCGGGATCAGGCCGCCCTGGGCCGTCGAGGCGTTCACCGACGCCGCCGCCGACGTGCGGCAGTCCATCGGCCGGCTGAAGGCCAGCCCGTTCATCCCGCACAAGGACATGATCCGCGGCTTCGTCTTCGACGTCGCTACCGGCAAGCTCAGCGAGGTGATCTAGCCGCGGCGCATGCGACGACACGGACGTGCCGGCCGGGCTGCCGCGCTGGTCCTGGGACGGGCTGCAGCCCTAGCCGACGTCGGGCATGATGGGGCGATGGACATCCCCCAGCGCCTCGCGCCGTTGCTTGAGCAGTTTGACTGGGGGTGCCTGCGGCTGCTCAACCGGATGACGGGCCCCGTGGTCGACAGCGGCAACGGCTCGCCGGTCCCGGTGGAGCCGCTGACCACCGCGGAGTACCTCTGGGAGCCGGTTCCGGGCAGCTGGTCGGTGCGCCGCCGCGCCGACGGGCCCGGGCCGCGCGCGACGTGGCTGGCCGGCGCGGGGGAGTGGGGCCGCGACGGCTACCGCGACAAGGAGCCCTACCCGCCGCCGTTCACCACCATCGCCTGGCGGCTCAGCCACCTCACCGAGATGCTGGCGATGCGTGCCGACTACACCGCCGGCAGCCGGTCGCTCACCAAGGACAGCTACGTGGTCGAGGGAGACGCGGACGGCGCGGTCGCGGCGCTCGCCGTGGCCGTCGAGGCGTGGCGCGGCACGCTGATCGGCTGTGACGACGCCGCGCTGGACACCGTCGGCTACAGCAGCTACCCCTACGGCAGCGATGCCGGGGAGGCCTTCATCGACATCGTCTGGTGGGTCAACCAGGAGGTGCTGCACCACGGCGCCGAGGCCGCGCTGCTCCGCGACCTGTACCGCGCCCGCCAGGCCTGATCCCCCAGCCGCCAGCCCGGGCCGCCAGCCCAGGCGGCACGCCCCGGCCGCACGCCCCAGGTCAAGGCTCAGTCCGGGACGGTGACGGTCGCCGCCCGCCGCGGCCGGCGCGCCGGCGCCCGGCGCTTCTCCCTGGCGTACATCAGCGCCTGCTTGCCGTCGCCCGGGCTGCGCCGCTCGATCTCGAACAGCGTGGTGGCCGTGATGAGGTCGCTGAGCTTGCCGTAGCCGTAGCTGCGCGAGTCGAAGTCCGGGCGCTGGTTGGTGATGATGTTGCCGACCGCGGAAAGCGGCGCCCACCCGTCGTCGTCTGACGCGGCCTCGACCGCCTTGCGGAGCAGGCCGACGAGCGCGGCGTCGCCCTTGAGCTGCGCCGCCTTGACGGGCGCGGGCCGCGCGGGCTTGGCGCCGCCCGCCCCCGCCGCGATGCCGGCTTCGGCCTCATCCGCGTCCTCGGCGAACTGCAGGTTCTCGATGTAGATGAACTTGTCGCACGCGGCCACGAAGGACTTGGGCGTCTTGCGCTCGCCGAACCCGTACACCGTCAGCCCGGACTCGCGGATCCGCTGGGCGAGCCGGGTGAAGTCGGAGTCGCTCGACACGATGCAGAACCCGTCGAACCGCCCCGAGTACAGCAGGTCCATCGCGTCGATCACCATGGCCGAGTCGGTGGCGTTCTTGCCCCTGGTGTAGGCGAACTGCTGTATCGGGTGGATCGACTGGGCGAGCAGCTGGTCCTTCCAGCCGCGCAGGCTCGGCCCGGTCCAGTCGCCGTAGGCGCGCTTGACGTGCGCGGTCCCGTACTTGGCGACCTCGGCGAGCAGTCCCTCGGTGATGGACGGCTGCGCGTTGTCCGCGTCGATCAGCACGGCCAGCCGTGCGGTGTTCTCGGTGGGCATGGGGCTAGTATCCTCCGGCGGCCCGGTCGATGAGCGCCTGCACGCCGTCGAGGATGGTGTCGACGCCGAACAGGAACTGATCGCGCTCCGACTGCGGGCTATCCGGCTCCGGTTGCCAGGCGAGGCGGTACAGCCGCGGGTAGGTCTGCTCGTCGACCAGTTCACGCAGCAGTGCCTCGTAGCCCTGCGGCGGCCCCGGCTGTTCGCCGGCCGCCACGGCGGCCTTCGCGGCGCGCGCCGCGTCGGCGGCCATCCGCGCCTCGCTCAGCGTGTAGGAGCTGAGCAAGCCGATGACCTGGATCTTCACCATGTCGGACAGGCCGGTCTCGTCCATCGCCTCAAGTCCCCGCTCCACGAAGTGCAGCGAGTTCGGCCCCACCGGCGGAGCCGCCATCGGCATCTGGGTGATCCACGGGTGACGGTCGAGCATGTCCCGCTGGATGACCGCCCACGACCGCAGCCGGGACCGCCAGCCGTCCCCCTCGATCACCAGGTGCTCGGCGCCGAGCGCGCTCGCGTTCCACATGAGCTGGAGCAGTTCGTCCTTGTTGGCGACGTACCGGTACAGCGCCATCGTGGTGACGCCGAGCTCGGCCGCCACCCGGGCCATCAAGACCGCGTCCAGTCCCTCGGCGTCGGCGAGCCGGATGGCGCAGGCCGCGATGGCCTCCGCGGACAGGCCGGGCCGCGGCCCGCGCTTGCCGCGCTCGCGCCGCCCCCAGAGCAGGTCAAGCCCGGGGGGAAGCGGGCGCGGCGCAGGCTGCCCCGCCGTCGGCTCTGCCATCCGCCCTCCTCGCGTCGCTTCACGTTACGACAGCAAGCCCAGCCAATCATCCCGAACGAGGGCGTGCCGCGCCCGGTCCCGCCCAGTCTCCTGGTCGCCTCCCACGGCGCGGCGCCCCTTGACCCCCGTCCCCTCCCGGCCCCGCCGCCTCGGCGCGCTCCCGGTCGCCGGCCCTGACGGCCGCCCTTGACCTAACTGTGTACGGCACATACTATTCCGTGTATGACGTACACAGTAAAGGCGGCCGGCCTCCGTAAGGCCTTCCGCGGCAAGACGGTCCTCGACGGCGTTGACCTCGCCGTCCCGGCCGGCCACATCGCCGCCCTGCTCGGGCCGAACGGCGCGGGCAAGACCACCCTGATCCGCATCCTCGCCACCTTGCTCCGCCCGGACGCGGGCACCGCCACCGTCGCCGGCCACGACCTGCTCGCCGACCCGGTCGGCGTCCGCCGGTCGATCAGCCTCACCGGCCAGTACGCCGCCGTCGACGACATGCTGACCGGCGAGGAGAACCTGCGCATGATGGCCAGGCTCCGCCACCTGCCCGCCCGGGCGGCGCGCGGCCGCGCCATGGAACTGCTCGCCGCGTTCGAGCTGGCCGACGCGCGCCGCCGCCTGGTCAAGACCTACTCCGGCGGCATGCGCCGCCGCCTCGACCTGGCGGTCAGCCTGATCGCCCGGCCGGAGCTGCTGGTGCTGGACGAGCCGACGACCGGCCTCGACCCGCGCAGCCGGGAGCAGCTCTGGTCGGCCGTCAAGGGCCTGGCCGCCGACGGCGTGACGGTGCTGCTCACCACCCAGTACCTCGCCGAGGCCGAACAGCTCGCCGACCAGGTCGCCGTGCTGCACCAGGGCAGGATCGTGGCCGAGGGGACCGCCGGCCAGCTCAAGTCGGGCCTCGGCGCCGACAGCCTGGACGAGGTGTTCCTGGCGCTCACCGCCTCGGCCGGCGACGGTGCCGGCGGCGCCGCCGACGCCCGGGATGCCGTGACCCGCCGCACCCCGGAGGTAACCCGATGAGCGCGGCTCTCGCCCCTGCTTACCCTGCCTCTGCCGGCCGGCCCGCTGACGCGCTGAGCGATACCGGGGTGATGATCGCCCGCGGCCTGCGCCGCTCGGTGCGCGACCCGGAGGCGTTCAGCACCGCGCTCGCCCTTCCCGTCGTGCTGATGCTGCTGTTCGTCTACGTCTTCGGCGGCGCGTTCAACGCCGGCGTCGGCGCCGCGGGCGGCTACGTCAACTACGTGGTCCCCGGGCTGATCGTGCTGTGCGCCGGGTTCGGCGCGGGCACCACCGCGGTCGCCGTCGCCACCGACATGAGCAGCGGCATCGTCGGCCGGTTCCGCTCGATGCCGATCACGTCGGCGTCGGTGCTCGCCGGGCACATCGTGGCCAGCCTGGTGCGCAACCTGCTCGCCACGGCGCTGGTGATCGCCGTCGGGCTGGCCGTCGGCTGGCGCCCGGTGGCGGGACCGCTCGGCTGGGCCGGCGCGGTCGCGATGATCGTGGCGTTCATCCTGGCCATGTCCTGGCTGGCCGCCTGCTTCGGGCTGGTGGTCCGCAGCCCGGAGGCGGCCACCGGCGCGACCTTCGCGCTGATGTTCGTCCCGTACCTGAGCAGCGCCTTCGTGCCGGCCGGGACGATGGCCGCGGGCCTGCGCCCGATCGCGGCCAACCAGCCGTTCACGCCGGTGATCGAGACCATGCGCGGGCTCTGGATGGGCCACACCTCGACCGGTGCCGCCGTCGGCCACGAGGCGTGGCTCGCCGCGATCTACTGCGCGGCCGTCCTCGCCGTCGCCGCGTCCTTGGCCAGCTGGCTGTTCCGGCACCGTACGGCGGGCAGGTAGAGACCGCGCCCCCGCCACGATCGTCGTGGCGGGGGCCCGGCGGTGTCAGCGGCGGGTGTCAGCTGCCGCCCCACCACAGGGCGATGGAGGCGAACAGCAGCACCATGTAGCCCGCGAAGCCCGCCCCCGCCGAGCATGCCGGCCCGGCGTCGGCCGGGTACGGGGGCTCGGCCGGGTACCCGGGCCCGCCCGGATACGCCGTGCCGCCAGGTCCGGCCGGCTCGCCGCCGTCGAGGTAGCCGGGCCTCGGGGGTCGCGCTGCGCCGCCGCCATGATCGTCGTGACCCGTTAGTCCGGCTATGGCCGGGCCAACGGGACATAGGGATCTTGCGCGGATGGGAGTTCGGACAGGGACGGTCATCGCCTGCCTCCGTTCGGTACCTGAGATATCAGTTCGGGGCCTTATGCCGCCCCCGGTAGCATCATGCTGAGACCAGCGCTCCTGGTTGGGCGCTGGCGCCGCGGCGGACATGTTCCGCGGCGCATCCCGTCCCGACGTCAACGTGAGGCGAAGCCGTGTCCCAGATCAAGATCCAAGTGCTCGACCGCCAGGCTCAGCGGAGTGAGCGCGAGGTGACGACGGGGACGACCGCCGGCGACCTCTTCGACGGCGACCGGGACGTGGTCGTCGCCCGGGTCAACGGCCAGCTCCGCGACCTGGCCTGGGCACTGTCTGACGGCGACGCGGTCGAGCCGGTCACCGCCGACTCGCCCGACGGCCGCGCGGTGATCAGGCACTCCACCGCGCATGTCATGGCGCAGGCGGTGCAGCAGGCGTTCCCCGAGGCCAAGCTGGGCATCGGCCCGCCGGTGGAAAACGGCTTCTACTACGACTTCCAGGTGGACCGCGGGTTCACCCCCGACGACCTCAAGTCGATCGAGTCGCGGATGCGCGGCATCGTCAAGCAGGGGCAGCGGTTCGTCCGCCGCGAGGTCAGCGACGCCGAGGCGCGGGGCGAGCTGGCGGATGAGCCGTTCAAGCTCGAGCTGATCGGCATCAAGGGCAGCGTTGGCCAGGACGGGCAAGGGGCCGACGAGGCCTCCACCGAGGTGGGCGCGGGCGTGCTCACCATCTACGACAACGTGGACGCCAAGACCGGCGAGCTGCGCTGGAAGGACCTGTGCCGCGGCCCGCACGTGCCGTCCACCAGGCACATCCCGGCGTTCAAGCTGATGCGCAACGCCGGCGCGTACTGGCGCGGCAGCGAGAAGAACCCGCAGCTGCAGCGGATCTACGGCACCGCCTGGGAGTCGCGCGCCGCGCAGGACGACTACCTCAAGATGCTCGAGGAGGCCGAGCGGCGCGACCACCGCAAGCTCGGCGCGGAACTCGACCTGTTCTCCTTCCCCGAGGAGATCGGTTCCGGGCTGCCGGTCTTCCACCCCAAGGGCGGCATCATCCGCCGGGAGATGGAGTCCTACGCGCGGCGCCGCCACGAGGAGGCGGGCTACTCGTTCGTCAACACACCGCACATCACTAAGGGCCACCTGTTCGAGACCTCGGGGCACCTGCCCTACTACGCGGACACGATGTTCCCGCCCATGGAGCTTGAGGGCAGCGACTACTACCTCAAGGCGATGAACTGCCCGATGCACAACCTGATCTTCCGGGCGCGCGGGCGGTCCTACCGGGAGCTGCCGCTGCGGCTCTTCGAGTTCGGCACGGTCTACCGGTACGAGAAGTCCGGCGTCGTGCACGGGCTCACCCGGGTGCGCGGGCTCACCCAGGACGACTCACACATCTACTGCACCAGGGAGCAGATGGCGGGCGAGCTGAAGAACCTGCTGACCTTCGTGCTCGACCTGCTGCGCGACTACGGCCTCGACGACTTCTTCCTCGAGCTGTCCACCCGCGGCGACTCGGAGAAGTTCATCGGCTCGGCGCAGGAGTGGGAGCCGGCGACCGCCACGCTGCGCGAGGTCGCCGAGGAGTCGGGCCTTGACCTGGTGCCCGATCCGGGCGGGGCGGCGTTCTACGGACCGAAGATCTCCGTCCAGGCGCGGGACGCGATCGGCCGGTCCTGGCAGCTGTCGACCATCCAGCTCGACTTCAACCAGCCGGCGCGGTTCGACCTCGAGTACACCGCCGCCGACGGCACCAGGCAGCAGCCGGTGATGATCCACCGGGCGCTGTTCGGGTCCATCGAGCGGTTCATGGGCGTGCTCATCGAGCACTACGCCGGCGCGATGCCGCCGTGGCTCGCCCCGGTCCAGGTGATAGGCATCCCGATCGGCGACGCCCACGTGCCCTACCTGGCCGAGGTCGCGGCCCGGCTGTCGGCCCGCGGCATCCGGGTCGAGGTCGACGACAGCGCGGACCGGATGCAGAAGAAGATCCGCAACGCCCAGAAGCAGAAGATCCCGTTCATGCTTCTCGCCGGGGACGACGACGTCGCGGCGAACGCCGTGTCCTTCCGCTACCGCAGCGGCGCGCAGAAGAACGGCGTGCCCGTGGCCGACGCGGTCGACGAGATCGTGGCCGCGGTGGAGTCCCGCGCCCAGGTCTGACCGCGACCACGCTCGTTACCCGGGCAGTTGCTCATCCGGGCAGCCGCGGATCCGGGCAGCCGCGGAGCTCAGTGCACCCGCTGGCGACCTGCCGAGAGCCGGTATCGCCTGGCCGCATGCCGCACCGTGACGCTCCATGCGCCCTGGCCAGCAATGATGGCCGCTCCCGCTTCCTCCTTCGCTCCGGCCGGCACACAGGCGACCTCGTTAACTGGCTGGCCTTGCCGCTCGGAGCGGCTCGTCCCCGCGTGACGTGAATCGGTTTAATAACAGCAAGAAGTGCCGCTGAGCGGGTGGCTGAGTTCCCGGGGAATGGGCTTGACCCCTGCCCCTGACCTGGCCGGCCGTCCTGTCCTGGCTTAGCCGGCGTCGCCCGCGAGCGCCTCGGCCCTGATCTCGGCCTCGAGTTCGAGCTCCGCGGCCGCCTCGGCCGCGGAGCCGTGGAGTGCCGCCGACGCCGCCGCGGCCTGGACCCGCTCCGCCTGGCCGAGCAGCTTGTGACCGCTTGACAGGACGAGGATGCCCGCGGCGATCGCCCGGCGCCCACGTAGAACGGGACGTGGATGTTGACGTCCGCGACCAGCCGGCCGGCGACGTAGGGGGCGAGGCCGCCGCCGATGAACCGGACGAAGCTGTACGCGGCGGACGCGACCGGGCGCTCGACCGGGGAGACCGTCATGACCGCCTGGGTGGTGACGGTGTTGTTCACGCCGCAGACGATGCCGCTCGCGATGACGAGGATGATGAGCGCCGGCCTGTTCAGCGTCCAGACCGCGATGCCGAGCGACATCAGCGCGAAGACCGACAGGTTCAGGTACATCGTCCGGGCGATGCCGAGCCGTGACTGCAGCCACGGCGCGCCGAACACGGCGAAGATCGCGACGAGGATGCCCCAGCCGCAGAAGACAAGGCCCAGCTTGATCGGTGACAGGTCCGGGCTGAGCTGTGCGATTATCCCGGCCAGCCGCTCGGCCCGAGCGGACCGGCGGTGCGCGAGCATCGCCCGGCCCTGCTCGGTGATGGCGACGAGGACGACCCGCCCGTCATCCGTGCTCGGCTCCCTGCGGACAAGCCCGGACTCCTCCAGCCTGCTGCTTGGCCGCTACGGCGTGCCGTCACCCGCCGCGGCCGGCCGCGGCGGCAGGCCGGGCGGCGGACGACAGGACGGCGAATACCACCACCGAGCTGAGGTAATGGTGAGTCGCGAAGTCGAAGTCGCCGCCACAGGTAATGAGCCTGAGCGCGGCGTAATCGGTCGGGCCGTAGATCATTTCCGCCGGGTATTTGTCCTTGGTATATTCACGAACGCCGGTGACCCGGAAGACCGCCGTGATTCCGTCGGCAAGCGTCACATCGATCCGATTGCCCGGGCGGAGCGCGCCGAGCCGGAAAAAGACCGCCGGCCCCTGGTAGCTGTCCACGTGGCCCTCGATAATCGCCGCCCCGACCTGCCCGGGCGTCACCGAGTACTTGTACCAGGCGGCCTTGTCCGCGCTCGTGGCAAGGGACGGTACCGCGATCGAGCCGTCGCGGTTGAGCCCGAGGCTGAGCAGCCTGGACCGGACGCCGATCTGCGGGATGGAGACGGACACCGGCACCGACCGCTGCAGCGACGGGCCCTTCGCCGCCGAGCCGACCGCGCCCGCGGCCGAGAGCGCGGGGGACGGCGCGATCTGCTGCGCGAGCACTGCGATGGCGATGGCACCAGCGCCGACGGCGACGAGGACGACCCCGGCGATGCCTGACAGCCTGATCCGGGCGCGGCCTCGCGGCGGCGGCGCGGGAGCGAACTGGCTGTCAGCAGGCCACGACATGACCACGCGCAGTCCGGCAACTCGCGGCCAGCGTCCCAAAGCCTTTACCTCCAGGAAGGGCGACCCCGCACTAGCGCTTATCCAACTTCCGTTTAGGCCTGCTACCTAAGTAGCGTAATGTCCGCCTGCGAAACGCGCCATTGCCGCCAGGGCCGCCGCCAGGGCCGCCAGGGCCGCCGGCGGCCCGGCCGCCCGCAACTCGCGGCTCGTTACCCTTTCGCGGCCTGGCCCGTGATTGACGCTGCGTTATGGGGTAATTCTTTATTCGGAGGGCAGTCCCCCCAGGGCGTCGTCCCCCATGGATCAGCGGGTGTAGCGGAGGCGCGTTCGAGGAGGGTCCATGAAGATGCGGCTGAGCACGCCCGCCGCGACCCGGGAGGCATGGCTGGCCGCCGGCCGCCTCGCTGCCGGGGCCGTACTGCTCACGGTGACGGCCTCCGCCTGCACGGCGGGCGGTTCCTCGGTCCCGTCCACCTTCACCCCGTCGCCGCTGACGTCGTCGTCCGGCTCGGACGGGCACTCGGCGACCCGCACCCCGTCACCGACCGGCGGCGGGTCCACGACCACGCGCCCGGCCACGAGCACGCCGGCCACGACCACCCCCGCCAACGGCAGGCTGACCACGGCCACGGCGTCTGTCTCTGTTTCCGTTTCCGTCTCCGTCTCTTCCTCCGCCACTCGCGCGCCCAGCTCGCCGGCGCCGTCCACCTCGTCGGCGACGCCGACCGCCTCGACCCGCACCCCGTCAGCGACCCATACCGCGTCCGCAACCCCGTCCACGCCCCGTGCCACGGTCACGGCCACGGCCACGGTCACGCAGTTGCCCACGGCCGCGCCGGAGACGGGCGGCGGCGGGACCGCGGGCCTGCAGGACGGCCTGCTGTTCGGCCTCGGCGGCGCATCCGTGCTGGCCGGCCTCGGCTTCCTCGCCGTGCGCAGGCGCCTCGCCCGTAGGTTCGCGCCAGGGCGCCCGTCGCCGCGAAACCCCGCCGGCCGGGACCCCGCGGACCGGGAGCCGGCCGAGCGCTGACAAGGTCAAGACCGGTAGGAACATCCCGAACGGTGGCGTGCTCCGCCGTCACCGAGTCCTAGCCGGCTGAGGTCACGCGAGCCGGCCAGGTTAGCGGCGGATGCGGCTCAGCCGCAGCAGGATGAAGCCGAGGATGAAGACCGGCACCAGCCAGCCGAAGTGCGGGCTATGGCCGAACACGTTGCCGGCGATGATCGCCACGATCGCGATGGCCAGCACGAAGCGCACCGCCGGCAGCGGGCCGCCGCGCCGCACGGGCCGCGGCACCGGGCCCGCTACCTGGCCCGCCCACGGATCGGCCTCCGCCGGGCGCGGCAGGTCGCTGAACAGCGCCGCGAGGTCACGCCCGGTGCGGGCCTGCAGCGCGCGCCCCGAGCGGTCGTCGAACTCCTCCTGCGTCAGCCGCCCGGCCTGGAAGTGCTCACCCAGCTCGGCGACCGCCTGGTCGCGCTCGGCATCCGACACCCGCATGTCGGCGCGCGGGTAGCTTCCGGTCTGGTTGTCCATGCTGACGCCTCCTCGCTCGCTCTGCCCTGTTCCCGGGTCTGCCCCTGCTCAAGGCCCCGGCACTCCTCCACAGTACGCACCGGGACGGACTCTGCCATCAGCCAGCGGGTTGACTTACCGCCTCCACCCAGGGGTGTAGGCGCGGTCCGTCAGTAGTATGCGTCCCATGCCGAGCACCTCCGCAGCATCGCGCCCTGGAGCACTGGGCCCCGTCCCGTCCCGGCGCGTCACCCTTACCGGCTGGGGCCGCATCGCGCCGACCGAGGCGGAACTGACCGTTCCGGCCAGCGATGCGGAGGCCGCCGCCCTGCTCCGCCACCTCGCCGCGAGTGACGCCGCCGGGCCAGGCGCCATACCGCGCGGCCTCGGCCGCAGCTACAACAACGCGGCGCAGTCCGCGGGCGGCCTGGTCATCTCCACCGACAGGCTGAACAAGGTCATCAGCCTCGACCCCGCTGCCGGCGTCGTCGTCGCCGAGGCCGGCGTCTCCCTTGAGCAGCTCATGGTCGCCGGGCTGCCGCACGGCTGGTTCGTCCCGGTATCGCCAGGCACCCGCCAGGTGACGGTCGGCGGCGCGATCGCGGCGGACGTGCACGGCAAGAACCACCATGTGGCCGGGTCGTTCGCCAGCCACGTCACGAGCTTCGACATCCTCTTCCCGAGCGCCGAGCAGGACGGGCCGCACACGGTCACGCCCGAGGCCGACCCTGAGCTGTTCTGGGCGACGGCCGGCGGCATGGGCCTGACCGGGTTCATCACCCGGGCGACCATACGGCTCAAGCGGGTCGAGAGCTCCCTCGTCCTGGTCGACACGGTCAAGACGAGGGACATCGACGAGACGATGGCCGTGCTCGCCGAGCACGACAAGAAGTACGGCTACACCGTCGCCTGGTCGGACGACCTGGCGACCGGCGGCCACCTCGGCCGGTCGGTCATCACCAGCGGCGACTTCGCGGCCCGCGGCGACCTGAACGACAGCCAGCGCCGCGACCCGTTCGCGTTCGACCCGCGGGCCAGGCTGGCGGCGCCGCCCGCCATCCCGCCCGGCCTGATGAACCGCTACTCGATCCGGCTGGCCAACGCCGCCTGGTACGCCAAGGCCCCGCGGCACCGCGAGCGCGAGCTGCAGACGATCAGCCAGTTCTTCCACCCGCTCGACGGGATCAGGAACTGGAACCGCGTGTACGGCCCGGGCGGCTTCCGCCAGTACCAGTACGTCATCCCGTTCGGCGCCGAGGCGGCGGTCAGGAAGAGCTTCGAGATGGTCAGCGCGCACCGCGCGCCGAGCTTCGTCACCGTGCTCAAGCGCTTCGGCAAGGCCGACCCCGGCCTGCTGTCCTTCCCCGCGCCCGGCTGGACGCTGGCACTCGACTTCCCGGCCCGCACACCGGGCCTCGGCCCGCTCCTCGACCAGCTCGACAAGCTGGTGGTCGCCAGCGGCGGACGCGTCTACCTGGCTAAAGACTCCCGGGTGAGCCCGGCGACGCTCGCCGAGATGTACCCGAGGCTGCCCGAGTTCCGCCGGCTGCGCGCCGGGCTCGACCCCCGCGGCGTCCTCGGCTCCGACCTGTCCCGCCGCCTCGGCCTGTAGCGGTTACTGGCGGGAGATATTGGCCGCACCGCCGCGCAGCACGAACTTCTGGATCTTGCCGGTCGCGGTCTTCGGCAGCTCGTCCACGAACGTGACCCCGCGCGGCGCCTTGAAGTGCGCGAGCCGGTCCCTGACGAAGGCGGTCAGCTCTTCCTCGGTCGCCCTCTCGCCCGCCAGCAGCACCACGAAGGCGTGCGGCGTCTCGCCCCACCGCTCGCTCGGCAGCCCGACGACCGCGGCCTCGCCCACGGCCGGGTGCCGCAGCAGCGTGCCCTCCACCTCGACGGAGGAGATGTTCTCCCCGCCGCTGATGATCACGTCCTTGATGCGGTCCCTGATCTCGACGTAGCCGTCGGGGTGCACCACGGCCGCGTCGCCGCTGTGGAACCAGCCGTCGCCCATCGCCTTCTCGGTCGCCTCCGGGTCGTTGTAGTACCCGTCCATGACGACGTTTCCCCGGACGACGATCTCGCCGAGGGTGGCGCCGTCGGCGGGTACCTCCGCGCCCGCGTCATCGACGACGCGCAGCTCGCCCGAGGTGATCAGCTCGACGCCCTGCCTGGCCTTGAGCACCGCGCGGTCGGCGGGGGACAGGTCCGCGTGCTCCGGCAGCGGGTCGCACACGGTGATGAACGGCGCGGTCTCGGTGAGCCCGTACACGTGCGTGATGTCCCAGCCGAACTCACCCTCGAGCCGCTCGATGGTGGCCGCGGCCGGCGGCGCGCCCGCGGTGATCACCCGCACCCCGGCGGGCACCTCCCCGCGCGTCCCGGCGGCCGCGTTGGCCAGCGAGATCAGCACGGTGGGGGCGGCGCACAGCCAGCCCACCCGCTCGTCCCTGATCAGTGAGAAGACCAGCGCCGGGTCGACCTTGCGCAGGCAGACGTGCGTGCCGCCCGCGGCGGTCACCGTCCAGGTGAACGTCCACCCGTTGGCGTGGAACATCGGCAGCGTCCACAGGTAGCGGTCGCCGACGCCGAGCCGCAGGTGCAGCAGCGTGCCGATGGTGTTCATCGCGGCGTTCCGGTGGGTGATCATCACGCCCTTCGGCCGCGAGGTGGTGCCGCTGGTGTAGTTGATCGTCAGCAGGTCCCGCTCGCCGATCTCCGGCCGGGCGAAACCCGGCCCGGTGACGGCGATCAGCGTCTCGTAGTCGAGCCAGCCGTCGCGCGCGCCCTCGAAGGCCACGAAGTGCTGTACGCCGGGCATCTGGTCGCGGACCGCGTCGATGGCGTCCAGGTAGTCGCTGTGCACGCAGAGCACCGTGGAGCCCGAGTGGTTGATCATGTAGACGAAGTCGTCGGCGGTGAGCCGGTAGTTCATCGGCACGAGCACGGCGCCGAGCTGCGGCACCGCGTAGAACGCCTCGAGCTGCGCGTGCGTGTTCGGCGCGATCGTGGCGACCCGGTCCCCCTGCTGGACGCCGAGCGCCTGCAGCGCGCCCGACCAGCGGTCGCAGCGGTCGAAGAACTGCTCGTAGGTGAGCCTGAGGTCGCCGTCGACGACGGCCTCGCGGGCGCCGTGCAGGCGGCGGGTGCGGCGGGCGAACTCAAGCGGAGACAGCGGCGTTTCCATGAATACGCATCCTGCCAGCCGCCCGCGATCTTAAACAGGGGGGCAGGCCCTCAGTCAGAACGGAGGCCGCTTACCCGTCTCCCGCGGCGAGCTCCCGCACCGCGGGCCTGGCCGCGAGCGAGAGGTTGTCGTAGCAGGCATTCAGCGCTGCCCGCAGCCCGGCGATCTCCGGCCCGGACAACCCGGCGATCATGTCACCCTCGAGCGCGGCGACCTCGTCGCGGAAGCGCTCGAGCAGCACCCGTCCCTCGGCGGTGAGCGAGACCACGAGCCGCCGCCGGTCGGCCCGGTCCCGGTGCCGCTCGATGAGCCTGCGCCCCTGCAGCGTGGTGATCATGTCGGCCATCGACTGGGCGGTGACGAACGAGTGCCTGGCCAGCTGCGCCGAGGACAGGTCGTCATGCCGTTCAAGCACGGTGAGCGCGGTGTACTGGACGGCGGTGAGCCCCGCTGGCCGGACGATCTCGTCAAGCCGTGCGCGTACGGCGAGTTCCACCCGCTTGACCAGGTACAGCAGCAGCGGCGCGGGCTCGGTTCCAGGCATGTGCCGAGATTATCCGAGCCCGCGCCGCCTTTTGCGCCTATCCGCCGTCGCCGTTAACGCGCGGTTACCAGGCGGGGACCGCGCCGGTCAGCGTGCCGGGGTGGTAGGTGGTGAAGTTGGCCGGGCCGAGGTTGGTGGCGTCGGCCGCCCGCTCCAGGCTGGCCGCCGTCGCCACATCGCCCCACCGCCCGGTGGAGACTCGCGCCACGATCGCCTGGATGCCGGCCACCAGCTCGGACGGGCTGAAGTGGCAGTGCCCGAAGCTCTCGGTGTACGCCTGGCGCAGCAGGTCGCCGCTGCCGGCCCGGTCGACCAGCCGGCGGTAGTAGTTCTCGTTCTGCACCGGGACGAGGTTGTCGCCGACCGTGTGCAGGGTGAGCTCGGGCACCTCGAGCCGCCCGGTCGGGACGGACGTCTGGAACAGCGAGGCCAGCGCCGCCGGGTTCGCCGCGATGCTGGTGTGCGCGGTGAGGTTCGCGAGGTCGGCGTTCAGGTTCAGGCCGGCCGCGTGGTACAGCGCCTCGACCTCGGGCAGGTACGGCGACTGGTGCAGCACCGCGGCGAAGTTGGTCCCGATGTCCCAGGTCGCCTGGCCGCCGTCGGCCTGGTCGATGGAGACCCGGCCGAGCTCGATGAAGTCCATGATGTTGAACACGCCGCCGAACATCACGGTGTACTGCGCGGACTCCTGCGCGGCCGGGTCGCTCGCCGGGACGGGCGCGGGCGAGGACGGGTTCCACGGTGTCACGTTGAGGAAGGCCAAGGCGAGCGCCAGCCTGGCCTGCCCGGCCGGGGTCTGCTGCGCCGTCGCGGCGTCCGCGGTCAGCGCGCCGGCCGTGGCGAGCGCGTTGGGCACGGTGCCGAACCCGACGAGCTGGGTGGCCGGGTTGCCGAGCAGCTGGGCGATCGCGTACTCGCCGTCGATCTGGTACTCATTCAGGTTGACGCCGCCGCCGACGATGCCGCAGGTGGTCAGCGCGCCGTCGATCTTGCCGCGGCCCGACTGCGCCTCAAGGGCGCTGACCAGCCCGCCCATCGAGGAGCCCATCGCGATCACGTGCCTGGGACGGGCCGGCAGCACGGTGGACTCGACGGCGGACAGGGTACCGAACTGGTCGCTGACCGCGGTGTCGAGCGCCCATTGCGAGCCGCTCGGGCGGTAGGACGAGCCGGCCAGCGCGTACCCGCCGGCGAGCAGCGCGGCCTGCGTGGCCAGGTTGGGCGCGTCCGCCGCGGTGAGCGGGCCGAAGCCGTGGCTGTACAGGATCAGGGTGCCGTTCCAGTTGGCGGGGTATTCCGCGATCCACACGGTGCCGTTCGCCAGCGTCCCGGTGACCTGGGTCCCGGGCGCCGCGCCGGCGGCACGCGCGGCGCCGGGCACGGCGAGCGACGCTCCCGCCGCGACCAGGGCGATCGCGGCCGTCGCGGTTACGATCCGGTGGAGTTCCAACCTCATCCGCATCAGATGCCTCCTCGCATCGATGGCCTGTGGACGGGCCACTTTGATGTGGATGCTGGCACGCGCCGCGCGAGTTGTACAGGTTTCCTGACAATTACGGGTAAACAACGGCCCTGATGACTCCTGCGTGCCCGCGAGCGGGCTTGCCGGCACGTGAATTCAGCAAGGACAGCGCCCGGTGTATGGGATCATAAGCAGCATGGATCTTCTCGCCGACCTCGAGGCCAGGGGCCTCATCCAGGACAGTACCGACCGCGACGCGCTGCGCGCCCGGATCCAGGCTGGCCCGGTCGGTGTCTATTACGGCTGCGATCCGAGCAACGACTCCCTGCAGGTCGGCAACCTGATCGGGCTGCTCGTGCTGCGGAAGTTCGCGGACGCCGGGCACAACGCGATCGCGCTGGCCGGCGGCGCGACCGGGATGATCGGCGACCCGGGCGGCAAGTCGAAGGAGCGGAACTTGCTTGACTCCGCGACGCTGACGCGCAACACCACGCGCATCGCGGAACAGCTCGAGCGCATTTCCCGTGTCTCCCTGGTCAACAACCTGGACTGGACCGAGTCGCTGTCGCTGCTCGACTTCCTGCGCGACATCGGCAAGCACGCGAGCGTCAACCAGATGGTGGCCCGCGAGTCGGTTAAGGCCAGGCTCGAGAGCGAGAACGGCATCTCGTACACCGAGTTCAGTTACCAGCTGCTGCAGGCCAACGACTACCTCCACCTCAGCAGGAAGCACGACGTCGAGATGCAGATCGGCGGCTCCGATCAGTGGGGCAACCTGCTGGCAGGCGTTGACCTGATCCGCCGGGCCGACGGCAGGCACGTGCACGCGTTCACCTGGCCGCTGCTGCTGCGCTCTGACGGCAAGAAGTTCGGCAAGTCCGAGGAGGGCGCGATCTGGCTCGCGGCCGACCGCACCTCCCCGTACCAGTTCTTCCAGTACTGGATGAACGTCTCGGACGCCGACATCGAGCGCTTCCTGCTCCAGCTCACGCTGCTGCCGGTCGGGGAATGCCGCGACATCGCGGCCGCCCACGCGCAGGCGCCGCACCGGCGCGACGGCCAGCGCCGCCTGGCCAGGGAGATCACCACGATCGTGCACGGCGCCGATGCGACGGCGGCGGCGCAGGAGGCGAGCGCGATCCTGTTCGGCGGCTCCCCTGCTGGCGCGTCGCAGCAGGCGCTGGAGTTCCTCGCGACCGAGGTCCCCACGTCGCCGTTCACCGCCGGCGTGACACTCGCGGCCGCCCTGGCCGCCACCCCGCTCGCCAGTTCGCTGTCCGACGCCCGACGCACCATCGCGCAGGGCGCCGCCACCGTCAACGGCGACGTGGTCCCAGCGGACCGCGCGCTGACCGCGGCGGACCTGCTCTACGACCGCTGGCTGCTGCTCCGCAAGGGCAAGCGGAACTACCATCTGCTCGACGCCGCGGCCAGCTGACCGTCCGCCCCGCTCTCGCATCACCGATCATCCAGAACGGTGGCGTGTTGCACGTGCCGTCGATCGTGAGACGTCCGGCGCGGCCGGCCGGCGTGCGCCAGCGGGCGGCATCGCGTCAGTCAGCGCGCCTCTCCGTGTTACCTCGGCCGCGGCTGCCGCGTCATCCGGGTGTAACGGAAGACGACCGCACGTTAGGGGACAGCGCCGTGGACGCACCACGCCTCGACTACAGCAGCAGCCAGGCCCTGCGGAAGTTCGGCAAGCAGCTCAACGCGATGGCGATCAGCCTGCAGGGCCAGACATCGCTGCCGATGACCACCCAGAACCTGGTGCTCATCCGGGCCAGCCAGGTTAACGGCTGCTCGGTCTGCACCGACATGCACGTCAAGGACGCCGCGCACGCGGGGGAGACCCCGGTGCGGCTGGCCCTGGTCGCCGCCTGGCGGGACGCGAAGGTGTTCACCGAAGCCGAGCGGGCCGCGCTCGAACTGGCCGAGCAGGGCACCCGCATCGCCGACGCGGCGGGCGGCGTCACCGACGAGGCCTGGGCGAACGCGGCCAGGCACTACGACAGCGAGGAGCTCGCCGCGCTCACCTGCCTCATC
>DASWAE010000024.1:0-23390 GCA_036391275.1 Trebonia sp. | reverse complement strand
AATGAGGCCGAGCAGGATGTGCTCCGTGCCAATGTAGTTGTGATTGAGCATCCTGGCTTCTTCTTGCGCCAGGACAACAACCCGCCGCGCCCGGTCGGTGAACCTCTCGAACATGTCGTCGCTCTCCTCACAGCGGGGATCAGGCAGGCTTCGGCGTGCCTGCCTGCTCCGCATGGTAGCCGCGTGCCCGACCCTGTACGTAACGCGATTATGCGCCAACTACAGGAAACGTTCCCCGGACACCGCTCCTTCACCCCATCCAACAGCGCCAATTGGCGGCATAGTTCCAAGTACGCCACCAGCGAACGCGCTGAGCAGGGGCGGCGCTGCGCCCGGAGCGAACACGGTCTGCCGCGGCGCGACATCGACGGGCGGAGCGGCCGGCAAAGGACGGCCCCCGACGGCCCGCCGCCCACGGGCCGCTGCCTGCCCGCCGCGACGGCGGGCACTGCACGCTCAGCCGGCGTGCTCAGTAAAGAGAGGTACGCGAGCCGCCCCGGATGAGGTACTGCTGACGACAGTCGAAGTGCCTAGTGCGCCGCTTCGTACTCGGCGACGATGGTGGCCGGGATCCGGCCGCGCTCATTTACCTTGTGCCCGTGAGAGCGGGCCCACTCGCGGATAGCTGCGCTCTGCTCACGCCCGGCGCCGTTGCGCTGGCGGCGGCGCCGGGCCTGAGCGCTGCCGGATTTGCGCGCGTGTTCCACATACTGGGCAAGCTCGGCCCGTAGCTCGTCCGCGTTGCCAGAGCTGAGATCTATCTCATAGGCGACGCCGTCAAGCCCAAAGCTCACGGTCTCAGTTGCCTCACTACCGTCGATGTCGTCGACCAGTAGCACCTGTACCTTCTGCGCCATGGAGATTCAGCCCCTCTGCGGTGCAACCATTTTCGGATGCTAAACATATACCCATGTCTTGAAGCACACAATTCAGGGGTGCGCAGTTTCTTCGCATCCAGATTGCCGCACGGGAAGTGCGATGCCTCGATGGCGCGCAAGGAAGTTCACGTCTTGTATCTGTCAAGTGACGTATCGAACAATGAGCGCACACTCGGCATATCACCCGGCGGCACCAGGATGTGCGTAAACTCACTACGGAAGTTAAAACGCAGATGATGCGAAATGTCAGCTTCTGCCCTGCTCTTGCTCCGCGCGCTCGCCGGCTCGCTTGTCTGCGGCAGCCGCCGCTTGCGCTCGGGCCCGGCGCTTAGGCGCCAGTTCCCTGCGCAGGATGGCCCAGGCGCCGACAAGAAAGGCGGCGCCGACAATCACCGGCGGGGCGAGCGCGGCAAGATCCTGCATCATGAAAGGTTTACCTCGGCCCATGTGGTCAGTCGCGGCCTGCCGCGTACGGCGCGGGCATGGCACCGCGACCAGACACGACTGGAGCTGTGCCCGCACTAGGCACTCTACCCGCCGCCTCAGCGATGACTGACACCTGCGGCTTTATCGCCCGGCGGGTACGGGGGCCGCCCCCCGCCGGGCGATAACAACCGCAGCAGCATGCGGGTGTTTCCCAGGGTGTTGGGTTTCACCCGGTCAAGGTCGAGGAACTCCGCGACGCCGTCATCGTAAGACCTGAGCAACTCTGCGTACACTTCGGGCAAGACCGGTGTTCCGCTGATTTCCCGGAAACCATGGCTGGCGAAGAAGGAGACCGCGAAGGTCAGCACGAAAACACGCCTTACGCCCACCGCCCTGGCCCGGTCAAGCAACTCATCGACGATGAGATGCCCGATGCCCGCGCCCCGCCTGCGTTCATCAACGGCGACCGTTCTCAGCTCCGCGAGGTCTTCCCACATAACGTGCAGCGCGCCACATCCGACAACGGCGTGGTCGGCGGACGCCTCGGCCACCGTGAACTCGAGGATGTCTTCGTAAAGGTTCACCGTGTGCTTCTCAAGCAGCCGCCGCGACCCGGTGTTCTGATCGATCAGCGCACGGATTTCCGCCACGTCCCTGGTGCGCGCTTGCCTCACTATGTACTCCATCGCGGGACCACTGTAGCGCTTAATTCCAATCGGGCGGGCGCGCCGAGTATCGGCATGGCCATCCAAAAAGCGCTTCGCCTTGTTACCGCTCCGTTACGATGCGGCATCAGCATGCGGCCGCTATTACCACAAACTGGGCAATCCGTGCGACTGAACACGGATGCTGTCAGAATAAGAAAACTTCTCCCGAGTCGGTTGGCAGCGGGATCACCATCTAATATCGTGCGTCGACGTGCGTACACTCAGCCGGCGAGCCGGGCCACTTGCCGCCGCCGCGGTTACCGTGGCCGTGCTGCTTCAGGGCGGCACGAGCCAGGCGCAGACGGTCGCCTCGACGCCGTCGCTCAAGGAGCTTGTCGCGCA
The DNA here is from genome assembly GCA_036391275.1 of Trebonia sp. Classification (GTDB taxonomy): domain Bacteria; phylum Actinomycetota; class Actinomycetes; order Streptosporangiales; family Streptosporangiaceae; genus Trebonia. Next base: position 21,037 of record DASWAE010000024.1, on the reverse strand, counting down.
GGCGACGCAATTGTCGAACGAGGTTGACTCCCTCGGCCAGCAGTACGACGGCCTGCAGATTCAGCTCGCGCATGCCAACTCCGAGGTGCGGGTCGCCAAGCAGGCGGCTGCCCGGGCGGAGGCGGCGATGGCAGGCGGCGAGAAGGCCGTCGCGCAGCTCGCCTCGATGAGCTACATGAACGGCGGCATGGACCCCACGCTGCAGATGCTCACCAGCGGCAACCCCGACCGGTTCCTCGGCCAGGCCTCCACCATGCAGCAGCTGAACGACGAGGCGGCCATGCGGGTCACCACCTTGCAGCACCAGCGGGTCACCGCCGAACGGGCGCAGGCGACCGCCAGGGAAGAGATCGCCACCGCCGATCACCTGCAGGCAGAGATCGCCAGCAAGCAGAAGACCATCAAAGCCAAGCTGGACATCATGAACAGCTCGGCGATGACGCAGGCGATGTCCATCTTCGCCAAGACCGGCTCCTACCCCGACGTGGTGCTGCCCGAGGCCACCAACGTCGGCACGACAGCGCTCCGCTACGCGCTGACGCAGCGCGGCAAGCCGTACGTCTGGGGCGCGGCCGGCCCGGACTCCTACGACTGCTCCGGCCTCGTCGTCTGGGCCTTCGCGCAGGAGGGCATCTCGCTGCCGCACTACACCGGCTCGCTGTGGAATTCCGGCATGCACGTCTCCCGGGCCGACCTTGAGCCGGGCGACCTGGTGTTCTTCTTCGCCGACCTCAGCCACGTCGGCATCTACGTCGGCAACAACCTGATGGTCGCCGCGCCGAGCACCGGCCAGGTCGTCCAGGTGCAGCCGATCTTCGACGCGTACGTCGGCGCGGTCCGCATCGCGTGACGCGCCTGAGTCAGCCGCCTTGTTCGGCCGGTACGGGGGGTCGTCCCCCCGGGCGACATCAGCCGCCGGGGCGGACGAACGGGAAGAGGATCGTCTCCCTGATGTTCTCGCCGGTGAGCATGATCATCAGCCGGTCCATGCCCATGCCCATGCCACCGGACGGCGGCATGGCGTGCTCGAGCGCGAGCAGGAAGTCCTCGTCGAGCTCCATGGCCTCCGGGTCGCCGCCGGCCGCGAGCAGCGACTGCGCGGTGAGCCGCTCCCGCTGCACCACCGGGTCGACGAGCTCCGAGTAGCCGGTGCCGAGCTCGGTGCCGAACGTCACCAGGTCCCACCGCTCGGCCAGCCGCGGGTCGGAGCGGTGCTGCCTGGTGAGCGGCGACACCTCAACGGGGAAGTCGCGGTAGAAGGTCGGCTCCACGGTCTGCTTCTCCACCAGCCGCTCGTACATCTCCAGCACGACCTGGCCCCGGTTCCACGACGGCTGGAGCGGCACGTCGAGCTTGTCGCACAGCGTGACCAGCTCCGGCAGCTCGGTATCCGGCGTGATCTCCTCGCCCGCCTTGAGCGAGATCGCCTCGTGCACGCTCAGCGTCCGCCAGGCACCGCCGATATCCCACTCGGAACCGTCCGCACGGCGGATCACGGTAGAGCCGAACGCCGCGACCGCCGCGTTCTGCACGAGCTCTTTCGTCAGCTCCCCGATCCCGGTGTAATCGGAGTACGTCTGGTACGCCTCGAGCATGGTGAACTCGGGGTTGTGCGTGGTATCCACGCCCTCGTTCCGGAAGATCCGCCCGATCTCGAAGACGGACTCGATCCCCCCGACCACCAGGCGCTTGAGGTAGAGCTCGAGCGCGATCCGCAGGTACAACCTCGAGTCATAGGCGTTGCCGTGGGTGATGAACGGCCGCGCGTTCGCGCCACCGTGCAGCCCGGTGAGCACCGGCGTCTCCACCTCGAGGAACCCGCGGGAGATCAGGGTGGACCGTACGGACTGGACCACCGCGGAGCGCATCTCCGCGAGCTGCCTGGCGCGGGGGTTGACGATCAGGTCCACGTACCGCTGCCTGACCCGTGACTCGGGGTCGGTGAGCCCGGCGTGCTTTTCCGGCAGCGGCCGCAGCGACTTGGCGGTGATCGCGAAGGAGCTGGCGAGCACGGAAAGCTCGCCGGACCGTGAGGTGATCACCTCGCCGGTCACCCCGACGTGGTCGCCGAGGTCGACGTCGCGCTTCCACCGGGCAAGCTCGTCCTCGCCGACGCTGGCGAGCGAGATCATCACCTGGATGTCGCCGGTACCGTCGCGCAGCGTCGCGAAGCAGAGCTTGCCGCCGATCCGGGAGAGCATCACCCGTCCCGCTACGCCGGCGGTCTCGCCGGTGGCCGTGTCCGGCGGGAGCGAGCCGTGCGCGGCGCGCAGCGCGCCGATCGCGGTGGTACGCGGGTAACCCACGGGATAGGGCTCGATGCCCGACTCAAGCATCCGGGAGCGCTTCTCCAGCCGGACGCGTACCTGCTCAGGAACGTTGTCGTCAACCACGAGCGAAGGTTACCGGGGATCGCTCTCCGGTAGCGAACTCATTGACCCGCGTACCCGGGGCGTGCGCCGTCAGGGCGTGGCGGGCTCGCCTTCCTGCCGCGGGCCTTCCGCCCGCAGGCTGGTCCCGGCGTTCCGCTCCCACGCCAGCCGCAGCCCGATCAGCGTGAGCCACGGCTCGTGGGCGTCGATGATCGGCACCTCGTCGATTACCAGCGGCGCGAGCCCGCCGGTGGCGATCACCGTCACGGCGCCCGGGTCGTCCGGCGACAGCTCGAGCGCCATCCGCCGCGCGATCCCTTCCACCTGCCCGGCGAACCCGTACACGATCCCCGACTGCAGTGCCTCGACCGTGTTCTTGCCCACCACCCGCGGTGGCCTGGTCAGCTCCACCTTGAGCAGCTGGGCCGCGCGCCGGGACAGCGCGTCCACGGAGATCTCAATGCCAGGCGCGAGCGCCCCGCCGACGAACTCGCCTTTCGCGCTCACCGCGTCGAAGTTGGTGGACGTGCCGAAGTCGACCACGATCGCCGGGCCGCCGTACAGGTGCACGGCGGCGAGCGAGTTCATGATGCGGTCGCTGCCGACCTCCTTGGGGTTGTCCATCCGGATCGGCACGCCGGTCTTCACGCCCGGCTCCACGATCACCGCTGGCACGTCCTGGTAGTACCGGCGGCACATCTCGCGCATCTCGTGCAGCACAGACGGCACCGTGGAGCACAGCGAGATCCCGGCCAGGTCCGACTCCTTCACCATGGTGGACCGGGCGAGCAGGCCGTACAGCAGGGCCGCGATCTCGTCCGCCGTGCGGTCCTGCACCGTCGCGATCCGCCAGTGCTCGACGATCGTGTCTCCGTCGAACACCCCGAGCACCATGTTGGTGTTCCCGATGTCAATCGTCAGCAGCATGCCGCTCCGTCCCAAGTCCCACTATCACGTTGTCGATGAGCCTGGTGGTGCCCACCCGCGCGGCGATGGCGAGCACCGCCGGCCCGTGGAAACCAGGGTCATCAAGCCGAACGGGCGCGTAGCTCCGCGCGTCAACGAGCGCGAGGTAGTCCACCCGCCGCGGTACGGCGTCATCAGCCACGGGGCCGTCAAGCACCGCCTGCGCGGCGGCGATGACCGCGGCCGGCCCGGCGCCGGCGGCGGCCGCGCCCGCCGAGAGCGCCCGGTACAGCACCGGCGCCACGGCCCGTTCTCCGGGCGACAGGTACTTGTTCCTGCTCGACAGGGCGAGCCCGTCGGCGGCCCGCACCGTCGGCACCGCCTCGATCTCTATCCCGAGCCCGAAGTCGGCGCACATCCTGCGCACCAGCACCAGCTGCTGCGCGTCCTTCTGCCCGAACACGGCGATGTCCGGGCGGACCAGGCTGAACAGCTTGAGCACCACGGTCAGTACCCCGTGGAAGAACCCGGGGCGGAACTCGCCCTCAAGGACCTGCCCGATCGGCCCCGGATCGACCCGGATGAGCTGCTCCTGCGGGTACATCTCGCGGACCGAGGGCGCGAACACCAGGTCGGCGCCCTCGGCCTGGCAGACGCCCAGGTCCGCGTCGAGCGTGCGCGGGTAACTGTCCAGGTCCTCGTTCGGCCCGAACTGGAGCGGGTTGACGAAGACGGAGACCACCGCCGCGCCGCCCGGCCCCGCCAGCTCGCGCGCCCGGCGCAGCAGCGCCCGGTGCCCGTCGTGCAGCGCCCCCATGGTGGGCACGAGCACAGTAGGGGACGGAAGCTTGCCGCGAGCTTCGCTGAGCTCGGTGCGGGTGCGTGCGATGATCACCGGCGTTCTCCGAGCACGTCGAGCAGGCGCTCCGCGTCGGTCGCGCTCAGCACCCCCGCGGCGAGTGCCCGGTCGGCGGTCAGCCGGGCGAGCGCGAGGTAGGCGGGCAGCGCGCCAGGTTCCGCCGCCGCGATGGCCGCCACGTGCGCGGCCACCGTGCCGCCGTCGCCGCGGGCCACCGGACCAGTCAGTCCCGCGTCACCGAACCGCAGCGCGTTGTCGAGTGCGGCGCCGAGCAGCGGGCCGAGCATCCGGTCAGGATTCTCCGCGCCCGCGTGCCGCAGCAGCGTCGCCGCCTCGGTGACCAGCGTGACCAGGTGATTGGCGGCGAAGGCCAGCGCGGCGTGGTACAGCGGGCGGTCCTGCTCGGCGATGAACACCGGCTCGCCGCCCATCTCGATGACGAGGGCCTCAGCGGCCGCGCGAAGCGGGTCCGGCGCCGTCACGCCGAAGCAGACGCCCTTGATCCGGTCCACGTCGTCCTCCCGCCCGGTAAAGGTCATCACCGGGTGCAGCGCGAGCGGGAGCGCGCCCGCCCTGGTCGCCGGGTCGAGCACGGCGGTACCGTGAGCGCCGCTCGCGTGCGCCACCAGCCGCCCGGCGAAGGGCGCGCCGGTGGCAGCGAGCCCAGCGACCAGGCCGGGCAGCACGTCGTCGGGAACGGTGAGCAGCACCAGGTCCGCGTCCCCGATGACCTCGGCGGGCTCGGTGAGCCGGGCGCCGGGAAAGTTGTCCCGCGCCCGCTGCTTGGACCGCTCGGAAACGGCCGCGGCACCGGTCACCTGGTGCCCGGCCCGCTGCAGCGCCCGCGCGAGCGCGATCCCGGCCCGCCCGGGCCCGATGACGCCGACCCGCAGCCGTGCCGGATGTTCGCTAGTTCCAGTCTCCACCGGTACCGGACAGCCCCCTCTTCCGCTGGCCAACGCCTGACAAGGATAGTCCCCGCGTCGCACGCCATCGCCGCGTCCCTGCCCCGTAGCGCCGTCGCAGGCCATCCCGGCGCACCCTCGGGCGCCGGTCCTCAGCACCTGGCGGGTGGCGGGCGAGGCTAGTGGTGGAAGGGGGAGGGGCGTGGCGGAGGAGGTACCGAGTCGTCGTCGTTGTCCGGGTTCTTCGGTACGCGGCAGCAGTACTCGAGGAACAGGGCGGCGGCGAGCAGCACGAGGCAGGCGCCGAATGACAGGCTGGCGTTGACCAGGTCGCCGCGCGGGGTCGGTGCGCCCGTCATGTCCGACAGGTAGATGATGAACCCGGCGCAGATCCCGGCCAGCAGAGCCGCGGCCTGCGAGCTTGCCTTGGCGAGGGCGACCATCCGCGCGACGAACAGCGGCGGGGCGGGGCGGGCTCCTGGCCGGCCCGCGATGCGGGCCCGGAGGTCGCGGCCGGTCCAGGCCTCCGCGGCGGCCGCGATCAGCAGCGCGGGGGTGCCGGTCCAGGTAAGCGGCGGCAGGCGGGTATAGATCGCGGTGAGCGCCGCCCAGGTCACCACCGCCGCGAGAACGGCGACGAGCACGAGCGTCCGGGGCCGGGTCGGTCTCACGATTCCGTCCCTGGGATTACGAGGGGCGCGCCGCTGCGGCGGATGCCCGCGGCGTCGACGCCGGCGAGCAGTTCCGCGACCGGCCCGCGGCCGGGTAGCTCGGCCGCCGGGTCAATGTCGTGCCACGGCGCGAGCACAAAGGCTCGCTCGTGCGCCCTGGGATGCGGCAGCGTCAGCTCGGGGTCGTCGCTCCGTTCGCCGGACACGGTGATGACGTCGATGTCGAGGGTGCGCGGTCCCCAGCGGACCACGCGCACCCGGTCGAACGCCGCCTCGATCTCATGCAGCCGGCCGAGCAGCTCGTGCGAGGGAAGGGTGGTCTCGGCGAGGACCACGGCGTTCAGGTAGTCAGGCTGCGGCGGCCCGCCTACCGGCACGGTCTCGTAGACGGGGGAAACGGCGATCAAGCGCACCTCCGAGAGCCCCGCGATGGCGTCCACGCCACCTTGAAGTATGTCTCGCCTGTCTCCGAGGTTACTGCCAAGGGCAAGCACGACCGCCCGTCCGGCGCCTGCCGTCATGAGCGCGCGGCGCCGCGGTAGGCGGCCGCGACCCGGACGGCGTCGGCGTTCGCCGGAACCTGGTGGACCCGGACGCACCACGCGCCGGCCGCCGCCGACAGCGCGGTGACGGCGGCCGTCGCCGCGTCGTTCTCCATGAACGGCCGCGGCTCGCCACCGGAGTCGAACAACCTGCTCAGGTACCGCTTGCGCGAGGCGCCGACAAGCACGGGGAAGTCGCGGCCGCCGATCGTCGCGAGCTCACGCAGCCCGGCGAGCAGCTGCCAGTTGTGCGCCTCGGGCCCGCTCGGGGCGGGATTCTTGCTGAACCCGAGCCCGGGGTCGAGCACGATCATCGAGGGGTCGACGCCCTCGGCGGTCACCGCGCCGACCCGCTGGGCGAGCTCGTCGTGTACCTCGCGGACGACGTCCTGGTAGACGGCCCGCTTCTCCATGTCGTGGCTGTGCCCGCGCCAGTGCATCACGACGTAGGGCACCCCGGCCCTGGCCACCAGGCGCGGCATGTACGGGTCGGCGAGCCCGCCGCTGACATCGTTGACCAGGCTGACGCCCGCGTCGACCGCCCATTGCGCCACCTGGGCGCGCATGGTGTCGATGCTGACCACGGCCCCCGCCTTGACGAGCCCGGTGATCACCGGCCTGACCCGGCGCAGCTCCTCGTCGGCCGGGATCCGCTGCGCACCCGGCCTCGTCGACTCGCCGCCGACGTCGATGATGTCGGCGCCCTGAGCGATCAGCTCAAGGCCGTGCTGGATCGCCGCATCAGCGCCGAACCAGCGCCCGCCGTCGGAGAACGAGTCAGGCGTCACGTTGACCACGCCCATGACCAGGCACCGGTCCGCCCGAGGCGACCCTGCGAGACCAGGCAGATTGACCATACCGGGAATGGTAGCCAGCCGGCCGCGGTCAGCGCGGGCGGGCCCGGCTGACCGCGGCCGTGCGGTCAGGCCTGTTCCGCGCGGACACCGGGCGCCGTCCGGCGTGGGCGGCGACCATGCAGCCGAAGGCGGTTCACCGCCCGGCGCGCGTACCTCTTCACCTCAAGCCTCGGCCACACGAGGAAAGCCTCGGCCTCGAGGGCGGCGAGCGCGATGCGCGGCGCGTCCCGCCCGCTGGTGAACACGAAGAAGCGGGGCTCCCAGACCGGGCTGAACTTCGCGTTGAACTTGTAGAGCGATTCGATCTGGAACCACCGGGACATGAAAACGAGCAGCCCGCGCCACGCCTTGAGTACCGGGCCCGCGCCGATCCGCTCGCCGCGCTCGAGCGCGGCGCGGAACATGGCGAAGTTCAGCGAGACGCGCTTGACGCCGAGCCCGGGGGCGGCCTTGATGGCCTCGACGATCAGGAAGTCATTCAGCCCAGCCTGCGCGGTCTTGTCGCGCCGCATCAGGTCGAGGGAGAGCCCGTCGTTGCCCCAGGGCACGAATTGCAGCACGGCCCGGAGCACGCCGTTCTCCTTGGCGGTCACGAGGACGCACTTCTCGTCGCCCGGGACCCCGAGGCGGCCGAGCGCCATCGAGAAGCCGCGCTCGACGTGGGTGCCGCGCCAGCGGTCCGCTTCCTTGATCACCCGGTCGAGCTCCTGCCGCGGGATGTCACCGACCCGGCGGACCTCCGCCGTGTAGCCGTTCTTGGCGACGCGGTTGACCATCTGCCTGACGTTGCGCATCTGGCGGCCGGAGAGGCTGAAGTTGGTGACGTCGACGACGGCCTCGTCGCCGAGTTCCAGGGCGGTCAGGTCGCCTTCCCGGCACCACACCTCGGCGCCGAGTTCGCTGCAGCCCATCACCGCGGGCCGCCACGCGTGCCGCGCCGCCTCGCTGAGGAACTCGGCGATGGCGCCCGGCCACGCTTCCGGATCGCCGAGCGGGTCGCCTGCGGCGAGCATCACCCCGGCCAGCACGCGGTAGCAGATGCCCGACTTGCCCGACGGTGACCAGATCACGCTCTTGTCGTCACGCAGCGCGAAGTAGCCGAGCGAGTCGCGATCGCCGTACCGGTCGAGCAACTCGCGGATCCTGGCCGCGTCGGCGGCGGCGAGCCCCGGCCGCGGCCGGTCCGAGCGCAGGAACAGGTAGATAGTGACCACGACCGTGAACGCGCCGAGCGCGCTGGTGAGGAAGTGGTACAGGTCACCGCGCCCTTCGGACGCCCACTGGACGGACCCGTACACGCCGACCAGTTCGTACAGCACGTCCCGGAGCCGCTGGACGAGCGAGTAGGTGCCGGCGAGCGGCCCGACCTGGAGGTAGCCCAGGCCGATCGCGAAGTCCAGCACGACGAGCACGACGAACGCCCGCAGCGCGGTCCGCCGGTTGCGCGGGTCGGCGACCGCGTAGAAGTCCTCGTGCCGGTAGATCAGCGCGGCCAGCAGCACGATCGCCACGAACCCGGAGACCGGGACGGCGCGCGGGAAGTGCAGGAAGTGGATGACGATATCGAACGCGAGCAGCGCGATAACCGCCTGCCACGCGCGCCGCTTGCGCCGTCGCAGCCCGCGGGCGAGCATGAGCAGCAGCAGGCCGATGATGACGTCCGAGGTGTGGGCGGCATTGGTGAGCGTCCCCGGGACGACCGCGTTGACCTTGTGCGCTTCCAGCGCCTGGTGCCAGGCGGGCTTGAAGACCGCGAGCACGTCGGACAGGCCGATGAGGAAGGTGAGCAGCGCGGCCACGGCGGGAATCCAGGTTAGCCGCCTGCCCTGCTTACGCTCCGGTGAGCTGCCTCCCGGATCACGCGCGTGCGATACGTCGCTCTGGGTCATCTCAAATCTCTTGTCAGGCCCCGAATCACGGATGAGCAGAGTAGTCATACTGCCCCGCCAGCACTACCCATTCCCTGATCTACTGAAGATCTTCGTAAGCGGCAGGGAGTCAGACGCGCGCGAGGCAGGCACCGTCTTAGAAGTTCTCCACAAATAAGGTACCTCCAAGCGCCCCGGATCAACCGAACGAGCGGTAAAGACCGAGGTATTTCTCCCGTCCTGGCCCGAAGTCTCCGCAGGCAAGACGCCAAGACGAAAAGTACCACCGGCCGGCAATGAATAAGACGGACGGGAGACGGTGACTGGTTCAACAATTCAGACCGTTTTCGCTGCCGGTGCAAAGCGGCCTGCACACGATCATATCGTGCCCGTTAATCCGGAGGAAACCTCCGGATTAACGAGAGACTATTTCATGCCGAAGAGCAGCGACATCGCCTCGGCGCGGGTCCGCGCATCCTTGCGGAAGATGCCGCGGACGGCGGACGTCACGGTCGTTGCGCCCGGCTTGCGCACGCCCCGCATGGACATGCACAGGTGCTCGCACTCGAGCACCACGATCACCCCGCGCGGCTCCAGGATGCGCATCAGCGCGTCGGCGATCTGACAGGTCATCCGCTCTTGCACCTGCGGCCGCCGCGCGTAGACGTCCGCCAGCCTGGCGAGCTTGGACAGGCCGGTGATCTCGCCCTTGTCGTTCGGTATGTAGCCGATGTGCGCCTTGCCGAAGAAGGGCACCAGGTGGTGCTCGCACATGCTGTAGATCTCGATGTCCCGTACCAGCACGATCTCGTCGTGCTCGGAGTCGAAGACCGTGGTCAGCACGTCCTCGGGACGCTGCCGCAGGCCGGCGAACTGCTCCGCGTACATCCTGGCGACCCGGGCCGGGGTGTCGAGGAGCCCGTCCCGTTCCGGGTCCTCACCGATCGCAAGGAGGATCTCGCGGACCGCGCGCTCGATCCGCGCCTGGTCCACCCGCGGCTCCGCGGGAACATCCTCCGCCAGGTGGCCAGGAGTCAGCTGCTCCTCTTGCGGCTGGCCAAGCGCGACCTGCGCAGCCGCCCGCTGCCCGTCTGCCGCGGCTGCGGCCGTTCCCTTCCCGGCCATGAGCTCAGTCGCTGCCTTCGGATGAGCCGGAGTCGAGGCCGTAGCCGAGCGCCTGGCCGTTCGCCGGGCCCTGGATGCCCTCAAGGCCCGAGCTCGCGGCGAGCGCCAGCTCCTTGGGCGACATGACCGGTGGCCGGTCGGACGGCAGCCGCTTGCCGTAGCCGGTGTAGGTACCGCGCCCGGGCCGCTTCTCCACCGGCGCGAACACCTCGAGCACCTGCTTGCGGGAGAGCGTCTCGTGCTCAAGCAGCTGGAGGACGAGGTTGTCGAGGACGTCGCGGTACTCCACGAGCACCTCCCACGCCTCGTCGTGCGCGGCCTCGATCATCCGCTTGATCTCCTCGTCGATCGCGGACGCGATCTCCTCGGAGTAGTCCCTGCTGTGCGACATCTCCCGGCCGAGGAAGGGCTCGCCGTCGCCGCTGCCGAACTTCCTGGCGCCGAGCCGCTCGCTCATGCCGTACTCGGTGACCATGGCGCGGGCGACCTGGGTGGCCTTCTCGATGTCATTGGCCGCGCCGCTCGTCGGCTCGTGGAAGATCAGCTCCTCCGCGGTCCTGCCGCCGAGCAGCATCGCCAGCTGGTCCTGCATCTCGGCCCGGGTGGTGAGGAACTTGTCCTCGGTCGGCAGCGCCTGGGTGTAGCCGAGCGCGCGGCCGCGCGGGATGATGGTGACCTTGTGCACCGGGTCGGCGTTCGCCATCGCGTGCCCGACCAGAGCGTGCCCGCCCTCGTGGTAGGCGATCAGCTTCCGCTCCTTCTCCGACAGCAGCACGCTCTTGCGCTCCGGGCCGGCCATCACGCGGTCGATGGCCTCCTCGAGCGCGGCCATGTGGATCTGCTTGCCGTTGGTCCGCGCGGTGAGCAGGGCCGCCTCGTTGATCACGTTGGCCAGGTCCGCGCCGGTGAAGCCGGGGGTACGCCGCGCGATGATGTCCAGGTCCGCGTCGGGCGCGATCGGCTTGCCGCGGGCGTGCACCTTGAGAATGCCCTTGCGCCCGGCCAGGTCCGGCTGCGCCACGACGATCTGCCGGTCGAACCGGCCCGGGCGCAGCAGCGCCGGGTCCAGGATGTCCGGGCGGTTCGTGGCGGCGATGACGATGACGCCGCCCTTGGTGTCGAACCCGTCGAGTTCGACGAGCATCTGGTTCAGCGTCTGCTCGCGCTCGTCGTGCCCGCCGCCAAGCCCGGCGCCGCGGTGCCGGCCCACGGCGTCAATCTCATCGACGAACACGATGGCCGGGGCGTTTGCCTTGGCCTGCTCGAACAGGTCACGCACGCGGGAGGCGCCGACGCCGACGAACATCTCCACGAAGTCGGAACCGGAAATCGAGTAGAACGGGACGCCCGCCTCGCCCGCGACCGCACGGGCGAGCAGCGTCTTGCCGGTGCCGGGCGGGCCGTAAAGCAGCACGCCCTTGGGGATCTTGGCGCCGATCGCCTGGAACTTCGCCGGGTTCTGCAGGAACTCCTTGATCTCCTGCAGCTCCTCGATGGCCTCGTCGGCACCGGCCACGTCGGCGAAGGTGGTCTTCGGCGTGTCCTTGGTGATCAGCTTGGCCCGCGACTTCCCGAAATTCATCACCCGCGAGCCGCCGCCCTGCATCTGGCTCAGCAGGAAGAAGAAGAACAGCGCGATCACCAGGTACGGGACAAGCGTCTCAAGGATGGAAAGCAGCGCGCTCGACTTGGGAATCTGCACGTCGTAGCCGCCGGGCAACTGGCCCTTGTCGAACTGGGACTGGAGCAACTGCTGCAACTGCTGGCCCTGGCCGGTGATGAAGTCGGACTGGTACTGCTTGCCGTCCGTCGTCGTCACCTGAATGGCCTGGTTCTTGTCGGTGAGCACCGCCGACTTGACCTTGCCCTGCTCAATCAGCTGGACGACTTTCCCGGTGTCCGCCTGCTGGTAGCTGCTACCAGAGTTGGCCCAGCCCAACGTGATCGTTATGACCAGCACCGCCAGCAGCACGAGCAGTAGCGGTCCGCGGAAAATGCGCTTCAATTCCATTGCGAGCGACCCCTTCGGCCCGGGGCCGTTCCCTCCTGACCAGCCTCACGTCCCGCCGACCACCGGCGGCACCGCCTGTCCCAGTCCTGGCCGGACTCCGCCGACCGTATGCGAACCATGATGATTCCCTGACGGTACATCAACGCTACCTGTAGCGGCATGTGTTCCCCACCGCCCCCAGGCACGGGCAAGCGTCCCGGTAAGTGGTTCCCCCCGTACACCTCGGGGGCCAGCGTCCCGATAAAAGGAAGGTTACGGTAGCGCTCCGCGTAGTCCAGCCCGTAGCCGACGACGAACTCGTCGGGCACCTCGAACCCGGTGTAAGCGATGTCGACGTCCATCTGCGATGAAGACGGCTTCCGCAGCATGGCGCAGATCTCCACCGAGGCCGGATCGCGCGACCTGAGGTTGCCCACCAGCCAGGACAGGGTCAGGCCGGAGTCGATGATGTCTTCAACGATCAGCACGTGGCGGCGGCTGATGTCCGCGTCCAGGTCCTTGAGTATGCGGACCACCCCGGAGGACTTGGTACCCGAGCCGTACGACGACACGGCCATCCAGTCCATCTGAACGGGCAGGTGCATGGCGCGCGCGAGGTCCGCCATCACCATGACCGCCCCCTTGAGCACGCCGACGAGCAGTAGTTCGCGCCCGGCGTAATCGGCGTCGATCTGCGCGGCGAGCTCAGCGGTCCGCTCGGCGAGCTGCTCGGACGTGATGAGCACCTCTTTGAGCGACGCCCCCATGTCAGCAGCGTCCATGCGTTGCCCCCTCAGCTTTGTCGTTCTCAAAGCACAGTCGCCCCGACCGGCGCAGCGCGCGGATGCCGCCCGGCAGGTCGACGCCGCGCTGCCCGTGCCAGTCGGTGACCAGTTCGCCGATGCCCGCCACGTGCGCCGCCGTCAGCGCTCCGGCCGGGCATCCGGCGTCCAGTGCCGCGGCGCGCAGCACCCGCGCCCGCACCGCGCCAGGCAGCGCGGCAAGGGCGGCAGCGGACAGCTCCGCGTCGCCGCTCGCCCGCTGCGCCCGCGCGATTTCCTCTAGCACCTCGGCATCATCTCGCAGCTGGCCCGCGGTCCGCGCCAGCGCCTCGGCCACTCCGGGTCCGAGGGCCGCCTCGAGCGCCGGCAGCGCGTCGAGCCTGACCCGGACCCTGGCGAACCGGCGGTCCCCGTTGTGCGGGTCCGCCCACGGGCGCAGCCCGAGCGCCTCGCACGCCGCGGCAGTGACGGGCCGGCGCACGCCCAGCAGCGGCCGGGCAAAGACGCCGCGGCGCGGCGGCATGCCCGCCAGCGACCGGGCACCGGACCCGCGGGCGAGCCCGAGCAGCACGGTCTCTGCCTGGTCGTCGAGGGTGTGGCCGAGCAAGACGGCGGTCGCGCCGACGTCGGCGGCGGCCTTTTCCAGCGCGGCGTAACGGGCCGCCCGGGCCGCCGCCTCGGGCCCCCCCGGACCGTCCACGGTCACGGTGACGGCCTGCACCGGGTCAAGTCCCAGGTCGCGCAGCGTGCCCGCCACCTCGCCCGCGCGGTCCGCCGAGCCCGGCTGAAGCCCGTGATCGACGGTGACCGCCCCGGCCCGCAGCCCGGCGCGCGGCGCGACGAACGCTAGCGCCGCGGCGAGGGCCAGCGAGTCGGGGCCGCCGGAGCACGCCGCGAGGACCAGCTCACCCGGCGCGAGGCCAGCCAGGGACGCGCGGACCGCGTTGCGGACCTCGGCCACGGCCGGAGAGAGGGCACCGCCCACCGTCAGGCGACCCGCTCAAGCCATTCGCGCGGTTCGGCAAGCTCGGCGCGGGTGGGCAGCGTCTCCGGCGACGTCCAGACCTTGTTGAACCCGGCCATGCCCGCCTCGGCGACCACGGCGGCGACGAATCGCGAGCCCTGCTCGTACTGCTTCATCTTGAGGTCGATGCCGAGGATGCGGCGCAGGATCTGCTCCATCCGGCCCGCGCTGCCGCGCCGGCGGGAGAACTTCTCCCTGATGTCCGCGACGGACGGCACCACCTGCGGGCCTACCGCGTCCATCACGTAATCGCCGTGCCCCTCCACCAGCGTCATCACCGCGGTGAGCTTGTCGAGCAGTGCCCGCTGGGCCGGGGTCTGCATCGCCTCGACCAGGCTTTCTCCCTCGCCGCCGCGCACCGCGTCCGCGACCGCGGTGGCGGCCGACCTGAGCCGCTCGAGGATCGCGCCCGCGTCCAGCTCCGAGGCAAGCAGGAATTCCGTCATCATGCCCTGCACGTGGCCGCGCAGCCAGGGCACCGAGGTGAACTGGACCCGGTGCGTCTCCTCGTGCAGGCAGACCCAGCGCCGGAAGTCGTGCGGGTCGACGCCGAGCTCGCGCTCGACCATCACGATGTTGGGCGCGACCAGCGTGAGGCGGCCGACGCCCGTGCCCTGGCCGGCCGCGCTCGCCGCCTGCGCCCCGTTCGCGCTGCCCGCGCCGTTGGCGCCGTTCGCCGGCGGTCCTCCTTCGCCGGGCGGCAAGAACAGCTCGTACTGGCCGAGCACCCGGGAGGACAGGTAGGCGAGGATCAGGCCGGCCTGTGCGCCGGTGACCCGTGAGCCAACCGCTCCGACGATAGAGCCGGGTCCCGGCAGGACGTTGGCCCGCTCGGCGAGCTGCTCCGCGAGCGGTTCCAGTACCACGCGGAACCCGCCGACGTTCGCCCTGATCCATCCCGGGCGGTCCACCACGGCGACCGGGCCGGCGGCCCCTTGGCTGGTTAGCCCGGTCAGGTCCCGCACGGGCTGCTGTACGACGGCGGTCAGGCCGCGCAGTTCGGCTACCACCGCGCGGGCTTCGGTCAGGCTGACCTGAGGTCCCTGCCTGGCGAACCTGACGCCGGTGGAGATCGCCATGTCCCAGTCGATCATCTGTGCGCTGCTCACCCTCCTACCGTACGTGCTGTTTCGCCCGGGGAGCGACCCCCGGTCAGCGACAGCCGCACCCGGCCAGGCTCGCCGCCGCCGCGTCGATCGCGGTCGCCGCCCCCGGCAGCTGGCCGGCGCTCGGTACCCGCGGCGCCATGATCGCGAAAAACAGCAGCGTGCCCGCCTTGTCGTACACCAGGCCGGCCAGCGATGCCACCGTGCTCAGGTTGCCGGTCTTGGCTCGCACCACCCCGCGCGCCGCCCCGCCGGCGACGCCGCCGATCTCGCCGAAAACGCTGCCGCCCGCCGAGAGCGTGCCGGTGAACCCGGCCACTGGGAGCCCGGTGACGGCACCGCGCAGCACCGGCCTGCGCGCGGCCGCCGCGAGCACCCGCACCAGCGTCTCGGGCGCGATCTTGTCATCGGGCGACAGGCCGCTGCCGTCAACGAGACTGGCCGCCGTCGTGATGCCAAGCCGCCGCAATTCGGTCACGTCGGCGGCCGCCGCGCCGCTGAACGTGGCGGGCATGCCGAGGGCGATGGCGACGTGCCGTGCCAGGTCCTCGGCGATCACGTTGTTGGACTCGGTCAGCATCTGCTCGACGATCGCGGTGAGCGGTGGCGAGCTCACGCTGGCGAGCACCGGGGCGGACGCCGGCGCCGCCGCCTGCGCGGGCGCCCCGGTGACGGTGACGCCGTCTCTCTCGAGCAGCCCGGCGAACGCGGCCGCGGTCATGCCCGCGGGGTCGTCCGTCCGCGGGCGGAAGTTGACCGGGTCGTCGTTGTCTTGCAGCGCGCCGCGAGCGGTCAGCCGTCCCTGGTCGGCCTCGAGCGCGACGATCGGCGTCACGTCCCCCAGGGCGATGTCGCCCTCGCTCCACCCCGGTGCCATGCCCGGCCCGCTGAACAGCGAGGTGTCATAACGGAGCCGCACGGAGCGGCGCCCCTGCTCCCGGAGCGCGCGGGCGGTGCTGGCCGCGAGCTGAGCGAGGGAGGCCGGGTGCGGGTAGTCAGCGGCGGGATACTCATTCACCGCGAGCACCGGGTCACCGCCGCCGGCGAGCACGATGGTGCCGCCCGCCTGGCGGACGGCCGTGGTGAACCGGGCGGCGGGGCCGAGCGCCGCGAGCGAGGCCACCGCGGTCACCAGCTTGGTGGTGGAGGCCGGGGTGGCGGGCACGTCCGCGTTGTCGGAGTAGAGGACGCGGCCGGTTGCCGCGTCGGCTACCTCGACGCCCAGGCCCGCCCCGGTCACGGCTGGCGGCAGTTCCCTGCCCAGCACGGCCGCGAGGCCGCGCGCCGTGGGCAGCGCCGCCGCCTGCGCCGTGGCCGCCCCGGCCGGGATCAGCACCGGCGTGGCATTGACCACAGGGCGCGTGGCGAGTACGGGGACGTGCAGCCGCGCGAGCCGCGGCGGGAGCATGCGCGCCACGGTCACCCCGGCCGCGAGGGTAAGCACGTTGAGCAGGGCGAGCACGGCCAGGGCCGTGGTCCGTGGGCGGCGCACCAGCCTACCTTTCGCGGTTCGGGTGTGCGCCCAGCTTAGGGCCGGGCCGGCCGTACCGTCGCCGTCAGCAGGCGGACCGGTCGACCTCTCGTCATGACGACCGGCGACAATGGAGCTATCCAGCCAACTAGAGCGTGGAGTGAGCGTGAACGTCGAGGTAATCATCGAGATCCCCCGGGGCCAGCGGAACAAGTACGAGGTTGACCACCACACCGGGCGGATCAGGCTCGACCGCATGCTGTTCACCTCGACCAGGTACCCCGCCGACTACGGGTTCATCGAGGACACCCTGGGCGGCGACGGTGACCCGCTTGACGCCCTGGTGCTGCTTGAGGAGCCGACCTTCCCTGGTTGCCTGGTGACCGCCCGGGTGATCGGCATGTTCCAGATGACTGACGAGAAGGGACCGGACGACAAGGTCCTTTGCGTGCCCGCGAGCGACCCGCGGATGGCGCACCTGCAGGACATCAGCGACGTGCCCGAGTTTGACCGGCTTGAGATCCAGCATTTCTTCGAGGTGTACAAGGACCTGGAGCCAGGCAAGTCCGTTGAGGGCTCGCACTGGTCGGGCCGCGCGGGCGCCGAGGCGGAGGTAGAGCGCTCACGCAAGCGCTTCATCGACCACGAGTCCGGCTGACCTCCCACCGGGTACCAGGAGGATCACACCGAACGAGGGCGTGCTAGCCCCGGCCGGCGTCCGATGGCCCGTCAGGTCGGGCGTCGAACTGGGCTGCCTGCTCGATGATCTGGTCCGCGCGAGACTTGATCGCCGCGTGCGCGTCGCGCAGGGCCTCACCGCCCAGGTCGGCGAGGCCGCCGGAGACGAGCACGGCGGTCCGCGCCGCCGTGGCGGCCTGCTGCCACCTCATCGCCGCTGCGTGCAGCGTCATGGACCGCACCGCCGCGGCCGCCCAGTCAGGCGCGGCCAGCTGCAGGTAGCGGGGTGCGGTGACCAGCCAGCCGGGTACCGCGGTCCGTACCTGGAGCCGGTCGAGCACGTCCGCGGCGAGCTCGAGCCCGGCCTGCGACTCGGCGAGCCCGTCCTCGTCCAGCCCCGTCTTCAGCAGGCAGCGACCGAGATGGAAACGCGCTCTGGCCAGGCCGAGGTCGCGCTCTTCGGTGTCGCCGGCGGGCGCCTTGAGGTACATGCCGGCGACCTCGCGGAGCAGGCTGATCGCGTCCCGCGTGCCGCCCGCCGCGTCCGAGGCGAGGGCGATCCTGGTGAGCACGTCGATCCGCGGCACCTCGTAAGCGGCGGGATCGGCCTCGGCCAGCGCCGCGTAATGGCCCGCGGACTCGGTGAGCAGGGCGATGGCCTGCCACGTGCCGCCGCCGTAGCCGGCGTAGGCACACAGCGCGGCGGCGAGCTCCGGCTGGTGGCGCGCCGGGTCCGCCGCATCCGCGCAGAGCTCGCGGCTGATAAGCAGCGCCCGCTCGGAGTGCCCGGCCGCCTTGTCATGGCTGCCCTGGAGCGCGGCACGGAACGCCTCTCCCAGGTGAAAGTCGTACCTGCGTTCCAGGGTGCTGAGCCGCAGCGCCTTGCGCCCCGATGCCATCCGGGCCGACGGATGGCGGGCTGACCGCTCGTACCGGGCCATGAACATGCCGCGAACCTCTCACCGGGTGAAGCCACTCGACCGACCCCTACCAAGATCGTGACATAACGCCGTGTGACAGGCAATACACGTTCCGAAACTACTTGTCGTTACCGGCTGCCGCTGCCGCTGCCGCTCTCGCCGGCTGGCCGCCCGGCCGCAGCGGCTTCCCCGGCCGCCCGCACGGTCTCGGCCACCAGGTCGAGGAAGGCGGAGGACCGGTCGAAGGTCTCGCCGATGCGGTGGCCGGCCAGCAGGTCCTGATAGGCCCCGTAGCGGCTCAGCTCCCACTCCTGTCCTCGTGGCGGCAGGTCCGCCACGGGCGGCGCGGGCAGTGACCGCCAGGTCCACTCCGTGATCCGCACGTCGCGGCCGCCCTGCGCGTCGCCGCACGACTGGATGAAGTCGGCGTGATCGGCGTAGTAGCCCATCCGGTTCCGCACGAACCGCAGGCCGCCCAGGGTGGTCTCGACGGCCCGGCGCCGCGCGGCCGGCAGCGCCGCGAGCGCGGCGTCGTACTCGTCCGGGTAGTACCTGACGAGGGTCGCGTCGACGATCGTCACCCACCAGACGGCCTCGCCGATCACGGCGAACGCCTGCGCCTGGTCGTGCGCCCTGGCCTTGCCGAGCCGCTCGGTGGTGTCCCGCATGGCGGTGATGGCCCAGCTCAGCGCGCTCATTCCGGAGGCCTGGGGGCCGCGCGGCTCGTGGGCCCAGTTCTCGCTGCCCCACTTTTGCTGGTCCGCCGCAGCCAGGCTCCAGCTCTCCCGGTTCCAGGCCACGCGGCAACGCGCCGAGCAGAAGCGCGCGTGCTCGCGCTTCGGCTCGAAGTCCTGGCCGCAGCGCTCGCACCGCCTGGTCTCCCCCATCAGGTCATGTTACGCGTACCGCTTAGCCCTCCCCAGGCTGGCTAGTGGAACATCTGCGGAACTCGGGGTAGCCGGCCGGCAACCAGAATCCGTCCCCTCGGGGCGCCGGGATGACGCGCCCTGCGCCCCGAATGTCCGCGCGCGGGCGGGGGTCGCCACCTCCCAATCTCCTTACGCAGTCAATCGAATACTCAGAGTGATCGAGGCGCGTCAGAAAGCTGGGCAGATCCATGCACCTTTCCGCGCGGAGCCGGGAATACTTTGGTTGCTGGCATGGAACACGGCGTCTCATGATTAACACTTAGTAATGAAAGCTTGGCAGCAAGGAGGACCGGTGGACAACACCGAAGGAGTGCTGAGACGGGCACCCCTGTTCGACGCGCTCGACGACGAAGGCGCCCGCATGCTCCGTCGCCAGATGACGGAAGTAAAGCTCTCCCGCGGTGAGCACCTGTTCATGGAGGGCGATGACGGCGACTCCCTGTACGTGGTGATCGAGGGCAAGATGAAGCTCACCCGCGCCGCTGCCGACGGCCGGGAGAACCTGCTCAGCGTCATCGGCCCCGGCGAGATGTTCGGCGAGCTGTCGCTGTTTGACCCGCGCCCGCGCACCTCCTCGGCGAGCGCGGTGACCGACGCGGTGCTCGCGTCGCTCAAGCACGAGACCCTGACGCCGTTCCTGCGCGAGCGCCCTGAGGTCTCGCTCCACATGCTGCGGGCGCTGGCACAGCGGCTGCGCCGCGCCAACGACGTAACCGCGGACCTGGTATTCACCGACGTGCCCGGCCGGGTCGCCAAGAACCTGCTCGACCTCGCGGAGCGCTTCGGTAACCAGGAGCCTGACGGCCTGCACGTGCACCACGACCTGACGCAGGAAGAGCTCGCGCAGCTCGTCGGCGCCTCGCGGGAGACCGTCAACAAGGCACTGGCCGACTTCGCCGCCCGGGGCTGGCTGCAGATCTCCGCCCGCTCGGTGCTGATCCTCGACCCGGAGCGGCTGCGCAAGCGCGCCCGTTAACTCCGTTCGCCGCCGAGATAGTCAAGCTGGGCGCGGACCGACAGCTCCGCGGCGGGCCACAGTGACCGGTCCACGTCGGCGTAGACGATGGCGACAACCTCACCAGGAGTGCGCGCGCCGGCCGCGAGCGCGGCCCGGACCTGATCGAGGCGTTCCCTGCGGTGGGCGATGTAGTAATCGAGCACCCCGGCCGGGTCGCGCAGCAGCGGGCCGTGGCCGGGCAGCAGCACCCGCAGGCCCGCGTCGTCGGCCAGCGACCTGAGCTCGTCTAGCGTCCGCAGGTAGTCGCCGAGCGACCCGTCCGCGGCGATCACCGTGGTTCCCCGCCCGAGGACGGTGTCCCCGGTAAGCAGCGCGCCGTCGGGGGTCAGCAGCAGGCTTAGCGAGTCCGCGGTGTGCCCGGGAGTGGCCACCACGCGCAGCTCGCAGCCGGCCACGTCGATTACCGTGCCCGCGGTGAAACCCTCGCTGCCCAGCCGGTGCGCGGGGTCGAGCGCGGCGACGGGCGCGCCGGAGAGCTCGGCGAACCTGGCCGCCCCGGCGGAGTGGTCGAGGTGCCCGTGGGTAAGCACGACCTGCGCCACGTGCCGCCCGCCCGCGAGGGCCGCCTCGAGCACGCGCCGCAGGTGTCCCTCGTCGTCTGGGCCGGGGTCGACCACCACCACCGCGGTGGCCCCCGGCTCGGCAATGACCCAGGTGTTGGTGCCGTCAAGCGTCATCGGCGACGGGTTGGGCGCGAGCACGTTCCACGCTCGCGCGGTGCCCATCCCGGTGACGGCCTTGCCGTCGCTGCCCGGCCTAACCGGGTCATCGGGTGCCGCGCTCATGAGGACACCTCGCTGGCGCTCGGAGTCCGCATTCGCGGACGCACTGTACTTACCGATTCGCTCGCGAGCTCGCTCATGAGGACACCTCGCTGGCGCTCGGAGTCCGCATTCGCGGACGCACTGTACTTGCCGATTCGCTCGCAAGCTCGCTCATGAGGACACCTCGCTGGCGCTCGGAGTCCGCATTCGCGGACGCGCTGTGCTTGCCGATTCGCTCGCAGGCTCGCTC
>DASWAE010000023.1:0-6124 GCA_036391275.1 Trebonia sp. | reverse complement strand
GCCAGGGGCACGGACAAGATCATCCGTGTCGCCTGGTCCCTGGCCGACCTGGCCGGCAAGGACCGGCCGGGCACCGACCAGGTCAATCTCGCGATCGGACTATGGCTAGGGGTGACCCAGTGAACGACAAGCTAACCGACGAGAAGTACGCCCGCGCGGCGCTGACCTACCTGGCAGAGCCGGCGGATCGCTGGCTGGCGCAGCTGATCCGTGAGCACGGCGCGGCGGGGGCGCTCGAGGCGATCAAGACCTACAGCGCTGTTCCGGCCAACGGCCTCGGCTCGCTGAGCGGCCGGGGGCGCGCGATGAAAACTGCCATGGAGCGCTGGCAGGTGCGGCTCCCCGAGTTGCCAAGGCAGGATCAGCTGCTCGCCTTCCGCGAGTCGGGCATCAGGCTCGTCTGTCCCGGTGACCCGGAATGGCCCGGGCAGCTGGCCGACCTCGGGGACGACCAGCCGTACGCGCTGTGGCTGCGCGGCAACGCGGACCTGCGGTTCAGCTGCCTGCGCTCGGTCGCGATCGTCGGGTCGCGGGCCGCGTCCGCCTACGGTTCCTACGTCGCCGCCGAGTTCGCCGGGTCCGTCGCCGCGCGCGGCTGGGCGGTGGTCTCCGGCGGCGCCTTCGGCGTGGACGCCGCGGCGCACCGGGCCGCGCTCGGCGCCGACGGCGTCACCGTCGCCGTGCTCGCCTGCGGCGTGGACGTCCCGTACCCGAGCGCCCACGCGGAGCTGTTCGACGCGGTCGCGGCTCAGGGGGTGCTGGTGAGCGAGTGGCCGCCCGGCCGGCACGTGAGCAGGCTCAGGTTTCTCGTCCGCAACCGGGTGATCGCCGCGCTGGCGACCGGCACGCTTGTCGTCGAGGCGGGCCAGCGCAGCGGCGCCCTGAACACCGCGCGGCACGCCAGGGACCTGCGCCGCCGGCTGATGGCCGTGCCCGGCCCGGTCACTTCAGACCTGTCCGCCGGATGTCATCACATACTCAGGGAATGGCAGGGCGTGCTCGTCACCAGCGCGGCGGAGGTCACCGAGCACCTGTCCCCGATCGAGGCCACGGCCAACGCGATCCCGGCCGAGACCGGCCTCGCGGTCGGCCGCCAGGCGGTGCCTCCGGTCATCCCGCGCGACCTCCTCGACCTGGACTCCGCCACGGTGCTCGACGCCATGCCCCGCCGCGGCGGCCTTGGCACGCTGCGGGTGGCGCAGCGGGCGGGCCTGGCTCCGGCGGCGACGGCCACCTGCCTGGGCAGGCTCGCGACCGCCGGCTTCGTCGAGCGCTGCGATGACGGCTGGCGGCTCCGCCGCACCTGATCCAGCCCGCCGCATCCCGGCCGCCCGCCCCCGCTGCCGCATCCCGGCCGCCGCGTCCGCGAGATGCACCTGACCGGCAAAACCCCGGCGCGGACGTTCCCAAGCGGCCGCGCCCGGGTGGAGACTTTGCGCATGGCCGCAGCAGACAGGACCGACGGCGCCGACGCCCTGCCGGCCGCGCTGGCCGCTGCGCTCGCCGACTTCAGCCGTCACCTGTCCGCCGAGCGAGCGCTGTCGCGGCACACCGTCCGCGCCTACCAGGGCGACATCCAGTCGCTGCTCGCGTACGCCCATCATGAAGGCATCGGCAGCCCAAGCGAGCTTGACCTGGCCACGCTGCGCGGCTGGCTGGCGGGGCAGCACGAGTCTGGCGCCGCGCGTGCCACGCTGGCCCGCCGCGGCGCGGCGGCCCGCGCTTTCACCGCCTATGCCGCCCGCCGCGGCTGGCTCGCCACCGACCCGGGCCCCCAGCTCGGCGTCCCCAAGGCCCGGCGGGTCCTGCCCCAGGTGCTGCGCAGGGAGGAAATGGACCGCGCGCTCGCGGACTGCGGGGACCGCGCGGTGCGCGAGTCCGCCGCCGGCGACCGCGTGGCCGCGGCCCTCGCCATGCGCGACGCCGCGGTACTCGAGTTGCTGTACGCGACCGCGATCCGGGTCAGCGAGCTCTGCGAGCTTGATATCGGAGGACTCAACCAGGCAAGGCAGACGGTCCGGGTCTTCGGCAAGGGACGCAAGGAGCGCGTGGTGCCGGTCGGCCTGCCCGCGCTGCGCGCCCTGGCCCGGTGGGAAGGGACCTGGCGGCCCGTCCTCGCCAACGAGCGCAGCGGTTCCGCCTTCTTCCTCGGCGCCCGCGGCGGCCGGCTCGACCCGCGGACCGCGCGCCGCATCGTGCACACGAGCCTGCGCCCCGCGAGCGACGCCGGCCCGCACGCGATCAGGCACACCGCCGCCACCCACCTGCTCGAGGGCGGCGCCGACCTGCGCAGCGTGCAGGAGATCCTCGGCCACGCCTCGCCCGCCACCACGCAGATCTACACGCACGTCTCCGCCGAGCGCCTCAAGGCCGCCTACCGTCAGGCCCACCCCCGGGCCTAGCATCCAGCTTGCGGGGACAATCGGCTGACCGTCCCGGGGGCCCTCGGCCAGCATCAGCTCGCCGATCCTGGCCTCACCAGCGCGGAGTACCTCCCCGAGGCGGTCGCGCAATGGGGTCGTCATGAGGCACTCCGTGAGAACGATGTCGGCGAGCGGGGCAGTACGCGAGCGGGGGAGTACGTTCGTTATGCCGGAATTGTTGTTTCCGGGGCGGTCCGGCCGGCAGCTCAAGCCCGGGGCGCCGCCGCGCGCCTTACCCCTCACGCAATACGAGCTGGTACGAGCCAGTACGAGCCGCACCCGTCCGGGAAGGCCGACCTCGCGCCTCGTGCGCCCCGGGTTTCAAGTACTCTTGATAGCGGCCACTCGAGAGTGCACCGTACGCGGTGTCCTGGAGGGGCCGCAATACGCGTGCCTGTATGCCGCGTGAACCTCGCGGGGAACCCTGAAACGGGAGACCAAGCACAGGGGAACGCGGACGCGCCACTCGGTCCGCCGGCCAGCACGGCCGGCAGCACGGCGCGGACGCCAAGTCAGCGGGCACCAGGAAATCAACCGAGTTGCGTCACGGCTCAAGCGCGAAGCGCGAGAACGCGAAAACGGCGAGAAACCGCGAGAAACGCGAAGAACGCCAAGATCGCGGAAACGCGAAGCGCAGGCCGCGGCGCGCACCAGGGAGGAACCCCACATCATGGCGCCTGTCGTCACCATGAAGCAGCTCCTGGAGAGCGGCGTCCACTTCGGCCACCAGACCCGGCGCTGGAACCCGAAGATGAAGCGGTACATCTTCACCGAGCGCAACGGCATCTACATCATCGACCTGCAGCAGTCGCTCGACTACATCGACCGCGCGTACGAGTTCATCAGGGAGACGGTCGCCCACGGCGGCTCCATCCTCTATGTCGGCACGAAGAAGCAGGCCCAGGAGGCGATCGCCGAGCAGGCGCGCCGGGTCGGCATGCCGTACGTGAACCAGCGCTGGCTGGGCGGGATGCTTACCAACTTCTCCACCGTCTACAAGCGGCTGCAGCGGCTGAAGGAGCTCGAGGAGATCGACTTCGGCGACGTGGCCGGCTCCGGCATGACCAAGAAGGAGCTGCTCGGCCTCAAGCGCGAGCGCGACAAGCTGGACAAGACCCTGGGCGGCATCAGGGACATGGCCCGCGTGCCGAGCGCCATCTGGGTGGTGGACACCAAGAAGGAGCACATCGCGGTCAACGAGGCGCGCAAGCTGGGCATCCCGGTGGTCGCGATCCTCGACACGAACTGCGACCCGGACGAGGTGAACTACCCGATCCCGGGTAACGACGACGCGATCCGCTCCGTGGCGCTGCTGACCCGCGTGGTCGCCGACGCGGTGGCCGACGGCCTCATCGCCCGGGCGGGCGCGGCCGACACCGACCAGAAGCCGGCCGACGACCAGTTCAGCACCACCAGCGACGAGCCGCTGCCGGAATGGGAGCGCGACCTGCTCGAGGGCAGCCAGGCCGCCCCTGCCGCACAGGCCGCACAGGCCGCACAGGCCGCGGAAGCCGCCGCGGAGGTCCAGGAGTCCCCGGTCACCACCGAGGCCGCGGCCGACGCCGAGATCGCCGAGGCCGCCGCCGAGACCGCGGAGACCGCGGAGACCGCCGAGACCGCCGAGACCGCGGAGACCGCCGAGACCGCCGAGACCGCGGAGACCGCGGAGACCGCGGAGACCGCGGAGACCGCGGAGGCCGAAGAGGCCGCCGAGACGGCTCCCCAGGCCCCTGCCGCCGTCAACGACGCCGAGTGACGCTGACGCCGACGCTGACCACCACTCCATAGCGAGCCATAGCGAGGAAGACACACAATGGCGAATTTCTCCGCCGCCGACATCAAGCGGCTCCGGGACCTGTCCGGCGCCGGCATGATGGACTGCAAGAACGCGCTGGCCGAGTCCGACGGCAACATCGAAGAGGCCATCGAGATCCTGCGCAAGAAGGGCATCAAGGACGCGGGCAAGCGGGCCGACCGGACCGCGGCCAACGGCCTGGTGATCGCCGAGCTTGACGGCACGAGCGCGGGCGTCCTGGTCGAGCTGAACTGCGAGACCGACTTCGTGGCCAAGAACGAGGGCTTCCAGGAGCTCGCCGCCAAGATCGCGAAGGCCGCCATCACGAGCAAGCCGGCCGACCGGCTCGCGCTGCTCGGCACCGTGGCAGGCAGCGGCAAGACCGTCGAGAACCTCATCGAGGACGCGAGCGCCTCCATCAAGGAGAAGCTCGAGCTCGGCCGGTACGCCCTGCTCGAAGGCGGCTACGTGGCCACCTACCTGCACAAGTCCGACCGGGACCTGCCGCCGACCATCGGCGTGCTCGTCCAGCTCGACGGGGAGAACGAAGAGGTCGCCAAGGACATCGCGCAGCAGGTCGCCGCGGCGGGCGCGCAGTACGTCACGCGCGACCAGGTGCCCGCCGACGTGGTCGAGAAGGAGCGCCGCATCGCGGAGGAGATCACCCGCGAGGAGGGCAAGCCGGAGCAGGCGATTCCGAAGATCGTCGAGGGCCGCCTCGGTGCCTTCTTCAAGGACGTGGTGCTCACCGAGCAGGCGTCCGTGAAGGACCCGAAGCAGACCATCAAGGCGCTGCTGGCGGCGAACAAGGTCGACGTCAAGGCCTTCGCCCGCTTCCGCGTGGGACAGGCCTGAGAAAGTAAAGCTCTGCCGTCCGGGGGTCGTCCCTCGGACGGCAGAGTTGTATCCGGGTAGTGTGGTCAACGCCGCCGTCAGTGCACAGGAGCTGAGACACAATGATCGATGACACCCTCCTCGAGGCCGAGGAGAAGATGGACAAGGCCGTCACGGTCGCTCAGGAAGACTTCAGCAACATCCGCACCGGCCGTGTTACTCCCAACGTCTTCTCGAAGATCACTGCCGAGTACTACGGCACCCAGACACCACTGGTCCAGCTCGCCTCGTTCCACGTCCCCGAGCCGCGGATGATAACGATCCAGCCCTTCGACAAGGGCTCCATGGCCGCTATCGAGAAGGCGATCAGGAACAGCGACCTGGGCGTCAACCCGTCCAACGACGGTGCGCTCATCCGCGTGGTGTTCCCCGAGCTGACCGAGGAACGGCGCCGGGAGTACGTCAAGACCGCCCGGTCCAAGGCCGAGGACAGCCGCATCAGCATCCGCAACATCAGGCGGCATGCCAAGGACGCGCTGGACAAGATGGTCAAGAACGCCGAGGCCGGCGAGGACGAGGTACGCCGCGCCGAGCGCGACCTGCAGGAGCTGACCGACACCTACATCGCGAAGATCGACGAGCTGCTCAAGCACAAGGAATCCGAGCTGCTTGAGATCTGACCGGCCCGCGGCACGCACCTCGATCGACACCGTCCCGTGAGCAGCGCAGACGCCACCTCTCCGGAGAACACCACCCCTCCGGACAGGCACATCCGGACCGGCCGCAACCTGCCCGTCGCCATCGGCGTGGGCGTGATCCTCGGCGGCCTGGCGCTGCTGACGCTGCTCACGGTGAAGGCGACGTTCCTCGTCTACATGGGCGCCGCCCTCGCGGTCGGCCTGCACGAGCTGGCCGCCGCGCTCAAGACCAGGGACATCACCGTCCCGGTGATCCCGGTGGCGCTCGGCGGCGCGGCGATGCTGACTGCCGCCTACTGGGCGGCGGGCGGCGCGGTCCTCGCCGCGTTCGCGCTGACCGTGCTCGGGATCCTCATTTACCGCATGTTCGGTGG
>DASWAE010000022.1:0-16115 GCA_036391275.1 Trebonia sp. | reverse complement strand
CCCACCCCGCCACCGCCAACCCCGCACCCCGCCACCGTTCCAGCTCCGCCCCTGCCCGATAACAGCAAGAAGAACGGGGGCGGGACAACCCGGCACGCGACGTACGCCATCATGGGAGGGGCCGCGCAGCGGCCGCGCATGCCAGTGACCGCCGGGTTGGGAGAGTATGACGTGACCGATGGGCTCGAAGCCGTGCTGTTCGACATGGACGGCCTGCTGGTGGACACCGAGCCGCTGTGGTTCGAGACCGAGACCGAGGTCATGGCGCGCCTCGGCGCCCCGTGGAGCAAGACGGACCAGGAACGGCTGCTCGGCGGCTCCATGGAGCACACCGTGGGCTACCTGCTCGCCAAGGCCACCAGGCCCGCGCCGCCGGCCGAGGTCGCCCGCTGGATGATGGACGGCATGCTCCGCCGCGCCGCGGCGGGACGTGTCGTCATCCGCCCCGGTGCCCGCGAGCTGCTGGCCGAAGTCGCCGCCGCCGGCCTGCCGCACGCCCTGGTGACGGGCTCACAGCGCGAGTTCACCGACGCGGTCATCGCCAGCACTGGCCTGACCTTCACCGCGACCGTCACCGGCGACGACGTGTCAAGGCCCAAGCCGGACCCTGAGCCCTATCTCCTGGCCGCCAAGCTCCTGGACGCCGCGCCGGAGAACTGCGTGGCCCTCGAGGATTCCCCTAACGGCGTAACCTCCGCCACGGGCGCGGGCTGCAAGGTCGTCGCCGTCCCTTCGCTGGTTCCCATTCCGCCCGCCGTCGGCCGCCTGGTGGTGCCATCGCTCAGCGAGATCTCGCTAGCGGCGCTGGAGGCTCTGGCGGCCGCCTGAGCTGGAGCCGTCCGTGACTTTGGTCATTTGTTCACCGCCCGGCCGGGCCGCGGCGTTCCGAACACCACTCGAGATATGTCACGATGGAGGGAGCACCTGGGAGGCGCGGACATGAGCTACCAAAGCATCGCCTGGCTCCCGCTAGCCGCGGGACTCACCATCCTCGGGCTCGTGCTGAGCTACCTGACGTACCGGCGCCGTGGGCTGCGCCCGGCGCTGCTCGGCGTCGCCTGGTCGCTGCTGCCGATCGCCGCTTACCTGACCGGCGCGATCGAGATGCTCTGGAAGGTCGGCGCGGCGATCGGGCAGTTCGGCACCGGCTTCGTGTTCTCCCCGACGAGGTGGGCCGGCATCGGCGTCACCGGCCTCGCGATCGCGCTCTTCCTCGCCGCGGGCGGCCGGCGGCGGCGCCGGGCCTCGCGTGAGGCCCGCCGGACCGCCAGGGCCGAGGAACGGCCCGCGGCGGACGGCCGGGCAGACCGGGCCGGGCTCGGCGCGCCCGACGAGACGCGGGCCCTCGCCACCCGCCCGGCGAAGACGCCGGTCCCCGCCGAGCGCGCGCCGGCCAAGCCCGCCCGCCGCGCCGCCGCGCCCGTCGACGACGACTTGAAGGACATCGAAGAGATCCTGCGCAAGCGCGGCATCTGACGCTTATTGCAGCCGCTGACAAAAAAAGTTTCAGCGAGGTGCCCCTTTTGTAACAAAGCTCACGGTTAGATGCGCGTTTCATCACAATAGGGCCACGATGGTGGCTGGCGGCTAGTATCCGTGTCCGATATGAGGAACCTTGTCCTCAGGGTTTTCACCAGCACGGATAGGTAGTACACACGTGGCCGTTTCGCTCGATCCGTCACCGGGTCAGCGCGAGCCCGCGGCGGCGGCGCCGACGGGCGGGGGAGTGCCCGTTGAAGGGCGGTCTCCCGGGCAGGTCGCATGGCGGCGACTGCGGCGCGACCAGGCAGAATGGTCCGTTTCCTTCCCGTTTCGGCCGGATCACGAAAACGCAACACTTCGTGACGACGGCTCTACCTGGGGCAACTCATGCCTAAGGTGATGAAACGTGGATGCTGCGGGCAATCCCTGGGGCTCACGCAGGCATGTCGTAGCCGTGCACCACAGATGCACTCGCTGCCCATGAAGGAGGCTGTCTCTCGTGTCATTGTCTGGCGGTGAACTCGAGGTCGTCGGCACCGGGTCGCCCGCCCCGAGCGAACCCGTCGCCGAAGTCAAGGCGATCGAGGGCCGCTCCCTGTGGCAGATCGCGTGGCGGCGCCTCAAGAAGGACAAGGTCGCGATGGCGGGCGGCGTCATCGCCGTCCTGCTCGCCCTCGTCGCGATCTTTGCCGGACAGCTGAGCGCGCTGTACGGCCACGACTGGAAGACGCAGAACCCGAACCTGCTCGACTCCTCGACGACGATGCCCATCGGCCCGTTCAGCGGAGCCGGCGGTGATCACTGGCTCGGGATCACCCCGGTGCTCGGTGAGGACATCTTCGCCGGGCTCCTCTACGGCGCCCGGACCTCGCTGATCATCGCGTCGCTGGCGACGCTGCTGTCGCTGGTGATCGGCGTCTCGCTCGGCCTCGTCGCGGGCTACGCCCGCGGCTGGCGCGACACGCTGATCGCCCGGACGATGGACATGCTGCTGGCGTTCCCGACGCTGCTGTTCTCGATCGCGCTGCTGAGCGTGTTCTCGATCGTGCCGTCGTTCGCCGGGCTGTCCGGTGTCTCGCTGCGCTTCGCCGTGATCATCTTCGTCCTCGGGTTCTTCGGCTTCCCCTACATTGGCCGCATCGTGCGCGGCCAGGTGCTCTCGCTCCGCGAGAAGGAGTTCGTCGACGCCGCGCGAAGTCTGGGTGCGTCGAGCTTCCGCATCATGACGCGCGAGATCATGCCGAACCTCGTCGGCCCGATCCTCGTGTACACCACCCTGACGATTCCCAACTACATCCTCGGTGAGGCGGGGCTGTCGTTCCTCGGTGTCGGCGTGACGTACCCGACCGCGTCCTGGGGTCAGATGCTCAGCGACGCCGGCAACTACTTCGAGATCGACCCGTCTTACCTCATCGCCCCGGGCGTCACGATCTTCATCGCGGTCATGGCGTTCAACCTCTTCGGCGACGGATTGCGCGACGCGCTCGATCCCAAGTCCACCCGATGAGCCCGGCGATCTGGTCCGGCTCGTCCACTGACCCGGCCGCGGCGCAAGCCCCGGCAGCAGTCCGGCAGCCCCGCCGGGATGGCCGTCCCTGTTCCGCTCGGCCAGGAACCACACAACAGGAGATAAGTGGAGTGCAGCTGATGAAGAGGCACCGGATGGTGTCCGCCGCAATCGGCATCGCCGCCGCAGCCATCGTGATCAGTGGCTGTAGCAGCAGCCCGTCATCGACCGGCTCGACACCAAGCAACGGCGGCAGCAGCAGCAGCGGGGGCGGCTCCGCCACCACCGCTGCGTTCAACGCCGCGTACGACAAGATCGTGAACCCATCGACGAAGACCGGCGGCACGCTCAACCTGCTCTCGGCTTCGGACTGTGACTCGTGGGACCCGCAGCGCACGTACTACGGCTGGTGCTGGAACATGCAGCGCCTGTTCAGCCGTTCGCTCATCGGTTACCAGAAGCTCAACGGGCAGAAGTTCGTTCTCGCCCCCGACCTGGCCACCGACATGGGCACCCACAACGCCGACTTCAGCCAGTGGACCTACACGCTGAAGTCGGGCATCAAGTGGAGCAACGGCACGCCGGTCACGACGAAGGACATCAAGTACGGCATCGAGCGGCTGTGGGCGACCGACGTCATCAACGGCGGCCCGTCGTCGTACTTCATTCAGGGCATCAAGGCCCCGAAGAGCTACGCGGGTCCGTACAAGGGCGGTGACAATAACGTCGGGATCACTACGACCGCGACCACCATCACCTTCAACCTGACGGGGCCGAACGCCGACTTCAACTACCTGATGGCGATGGCCGCGGCGTCACCAGTGCCGTACAAGACCGAGGGCGGCCCTGGCTTCACCGGCGCGACCTACACCAAGCACCCGCTGGCGACCGGCCCGTTCATGATCCAGTCGTACACGCCGAACAAGAGCATCGTCTTCGTGCGGAACCCCAACTGGTCACAGGCCACCGACACCATCAGGCACCCGCTGGTGAACCAGGTCGACCTCACGATTGACACCGACCCGGTCGACATCGACAAGAAGCTCGCGGCGGGCACCGCCGACGCCAACGCTTCGGACACCGTGCAGGCCGAGTTCCAGGCGAAGATCCTCACCAACCCGTCGCTCAAGGCCAACGCGGACGACCCGGTCACGCCGTTCGACCGGTACGCCGCGATCATGCCGTCGGTGATCCCGAACGTGGACTGCCGCCGCGCGATCATGTACGCGTGGGACAAGACCGGCTTCATCCGGGCCTACGGTGGTGCGGTTGCCGGCGTTCCGGCCGGCGGCATGGCGCCTCCCGGCATCCCGGGCTACACCTCCAGCTTCAACCCGTACCCGTCGGGCGCCGACAACACCGGTAACGTCGCCATGGCCAAGCAGGAGCTCGCCAAGTGCGGCAAGCCGAACGGCTTCAGCACCAAGCTCGCCTACGCGACTCCGGGCACGCATGCCGCTGCCGCGTTCGCGGTCGAGCAGGCGGCGCTGGCCAAGGTCGGCATTCAGGTGACCGCCGCTACCCAGGACAGCTCGTCGTACTACAGCACCTGGATCGGCTCGCCGCAGAACATCAAGAACCAGGGCATCGGCATTGCCTTCGCCGGCTGGGGGGCTGACTTCCCGACGGGCGTCGGCTTCTTCCAGTCGATCACCAACGGCAACGCGATCCTGCCGACGGGTAACTCGAACTACGCGAGCCTGAACGACCCGACGGTCAACGCGGTTCTCGACAAGGCCCCGGCGGGCAAGGCCACCGAAGCCGACTGGGAGAGCCTGAACAACGCGATTGCGCAGAGTGCGACGTACCTGCCGATCCTTTACGGCAAGGACCTGTACTACCGCAACCCGCGGATGACGAACGTGACCTGCGACACCGCTCTCGCGTTCGGCATCTACGACTTCGTCAACGTGGGCGTCACCAGCTAGTCAGCAGGCGTCCTGCGACGAAAGGAAGGTAAGGCGCTTCGTGGCGGGCCCGGTGCCCCGGGCCCGCCACCAACGCCCACCAGAACATGATCCGGTTCATCATCCGCAGAAGCCTCGGCGCCGTGGTGGTGCTGATCGTCGTGAGCTTCATCACGTTCGTGATCTTCCAGCTCGCGCCGTTCCTGTCGCACAGCTCGCCGGTCTACTACTACGTCGGCAAGATCCCGTTCAAGCCGGGCTCGTTGCAGCTCAAGTTGCTCGAGCACCGCTTCGGCTTCGACCTGCCGTGGTACCAGCAGTACTGGCACTGGCTGCACGGCATCTTCTTCGGCCAGACGCTGAGTGACGGCAGCACGAACGTGTACTGCTCCGCGCCGTGCCTCGGCTACTCGTTCCAGCAGAACACGGCCGTCGGCACGCTGATCGGGCAGGCATTCCCGGTGAGCCTGAGCCTGGCGATCGGCGCCGCGACGCTGTGGCTGCTCGGTGGCGTGTTCATCGGCACCTTGTCCGGCCTGCGCCCCGGATCGATCATCGACCGCATCGGCATGACGCTGGCGCTCGGCGGCGTGTCGCTGCCGATCTTCTTCACCGGCCCGGTGCTGCTGCTGGTCTTCGAGTACCAGCTGAAATGGTTGAACAACCCCAATTACGCGAGCATCACCAGCAATCCGCTGCAGTGGCTCGAGAGCATGATCCTGCCCTGGATCGCGCTCGCGTTCCTCTTCGCAGCCCTCTACGCCAGGCTCACCCGCGCGAGCATGCTCGAGACGATGGGTGAGGACTTCATCCGCACCGCCCGGGCGAAGGGCCTGCCGTGGCACACCGTCGTCGTGCGGCACGGCCTGCGCGCCGCGCTGACGCCGATCGTCACCATCTTCGGTATCGACCTCGGCCAGTTGATCGGCACCACCGTCATCACCGAGACGGTCTTCAACCTGCGTGGTCTCGGCTGGCTGTCGGTGACCTCGATCCGGCAGCACGACCTGCCGGTGATCATGGGTGTCACGCTGATTGCCGCAACCGCCCTCGTCATCGCCAACCTGGTCGTCGACATCCTCTACGCGTTCGTCGACCCGCGCGTGCGCCTGACCTGACGACCAACCGAGAAGAGAACTGGTTATGCAACCGCAACCGGCCATCGACGTGCACCTCGAGTCCGAGACTCCGTCGGCGTTCCTGTCCGTGCGCGACCTGCGTGTGCACTTCCCCACCACGGACGGCTTGGTCAAGGCGGTCGACGGCCTGTCGTTCGACCTCGCTCGTGGCGAGATCCTCGGCATCGTCGGCGAGTCGGGCTCGGGCAAGTCGGTGACGAGCCAGGCCATCCTCGGCCTCCACAAAGGCTCGTCGGCGCAGGTCTCCGGCGAGATCTGGTTCGAAGGCAAGGAACTCGTCCGCATGACCGAAGGTGACATCCGGGCGTTGCGCGGCAACGAGATGGCGATGATCTTCCAGGACCCGCTGTCGTCGCTGCACCCGTTCTACAAGGTCGGCGAGCAGATCGTCGAGGCGTACCGGGTACACAACAAGGTGAGCAAGGACGTCGCGCGCAAGCGCGCGGTCGAGATGCTGGCCCGGGTCGGCATCCCCAACCCTGACAAGCGTTTCGACGACTACCCGCACCAGTTCTCTGGCGGCATGCGCCAGCGCGCGATGATCGCGATGGCCCTCGTGTGCGACCCGAAGCTGCTCATCGCCGACGAGCCCACGACCGCGCTCGACGTGACGGTCCAGGCCCAGATCCTCGAGCTGATGAAGGACCTGCAGCGCGAGTTCAACTCGGCGATCATCCTCATCACTCACGACCTGGGCGTCGTGGCCGAGACGTGCGAGACCGTCGTCGTCATGTACGGCGGGCAGTGCGTCGAGCAGGGCTCCGTGCGCGACATCTTCTACAACCCGCACATGCCCTACACCTGGGGCCTGCTCGGCTCGATGCCGCGCATGGACCGCACCAGGCTAGCGCGGCTCACCCCGATCCCTGGCACGCCGCCGTCGCTGATCCAGGTGCCGAGCGGCTGTGTGTTCCACCCGCGCTGCCGCTTCGTCGATCGGGTGCCCGGGGACAAGTGCAGGACGGTGCACCCCGAACTCGAGGACGTCGACACCGCCGGCCATCGCGCGCGCTGCCACATCGAAAAGCACCAGCGCAGCGAGATCTTCGCCACCGAGATCGCGCCTACCCTCTAGCTAGGAGAACCTGACGAATGAGCAAGACTGCGCGAACGGAAGCCGAAGCGGACGGCGTGCATCCCGCTGCGGCCCGTCCCGACGCCCTGCTCGCGGTCAACGACCTCAAGATGCACTTCCCGATCCGTCAGGGCATCTTGATCCAGCGGCAGACCGGCGCGGTGCGGGCGGTCGACGGCATCTCGTTCTCGGTCGCCGCCGGAGAGACGCTGGGCCTCGTCGGCGAATCGGGGTGCGGCAAGTCGACGACGGCCCGCGTCGTGTCGAAGCTGCTCGAGCCCACGGCCGGCTCGGTCATGTTCGAGGGCCACGACATCGCCAGGTACTCGCGCTCGCGCATGCGCGCGCTGCGCACCGACATCCAGATGATCTTCCAGGACCCCTACTCGTCGCTGAACCCGCGGCACACGATCGGCACGATCGTCGGCGCACCGTTCCGCATCCAGAAGGCCAAGACCGAGCACGGCATCAAGGCCGAGGTGCAGGGCCTCATGGAACGGGTCGGCCTCAACCCCGAGCACTACAACCGCTATCCGCACGAGTTCTCCGGCGGCCAGCGGCAGCGGATCGGCATCGCCCGCGCCATCGCGCTCAAGCCGAAACTGATCGTCTGCGACGAGCCGGTGTCAGCGCTCGACGTGTCGGTGCAGGCCCAGGTCATCAACCTGCTCGAAGACCTGCAGAACGACTACAACCTCACCTACATCTTCGTGGCGCACGACCTGTCGGTGGTGCGGCACATCTCCGACCGCGTCGCCGTGATGTACCTCGGCAAGATCATGGAACTCACCGACCGTGACGTCCTGTACTCGACGCCGATGCACCCCTATACGCACGCGCTCATGTCGGCCGTGCCGGTGCCCGACCCCGAGAAGGAGTCGCGCCGCGAGCGCATCCTGCTCGTCGGTGACCTGCCGAGCCCGATCAACCCGCCCACCGGGTGCGTGTTCCACACGCGCTGCCCGCAGTACCGCGAGATCCTCGGCGAGACGGAAAAGCAGCAGTGCCGTGACGTCGTGCCGCTGCTGGAGCTCAAGGCAGACGACCACTTCGTCGCGTGCCACTTCCCGCAGGTCCGGGCCGACATCGCGGCAGCGGTCGACGTCGGCGTCACGGCCGAAGCGGTCTCGGTCGAGCAAGCCGAGGAGGCCGTGGCCGTGGTCGCGGGCGAGGTGGCCGCGGGCGAGGTGGCCGTGGCCGAGGCGCCACCGGCACCGGAGGATCACCCCGGATCCTAGGGTGTTACGCGTTCTCGGTGACGAACACGCGGGAGCCGAGCCACAGCAGCACCGCGGCCGTCCCGACCGCCACGCACAGCCCCTCGACCATGACCGCGTTCCAGTACTGCCCCGCGTACGCGTCCCGCATCGCGTCGATGATGTAGCGGAACGGGCTGACCCGGGCGATCCCCTGCAGCCAGCCGGGCCCCAGCGTCATCGGCAGCATGATGCCGGACAGCAGGATCAGCGGCACCACCACGGAGTTGACGAGCGGCGCGAACGCGTCCTCGCTCTTGAGCCGCAGCGCGGTGGCGTAGGACACCGACGACAGCCCGGTCGCGACGAGCACGATGAACACGTAGGACAGCAGGATCGCGCCGAGCGGCGCGCGCAGCCCGAACGCGACGCCCGCCAGGATCAGCACGGTCGACTGCACGACCAGCGTCACCACGTCGCGCATCACCCGCCCGGTCAGCAGCGCGACCCGGGAGACCGGCGTCACCCGGTACCGCTCGATGATGCCGCCGCGCCACTCCGAGATGATCGCGAACCCGACGAACGTCGAGCCGAACAGGGCCAGCTGGATCAGCAGCCCGGGCACGAAGAACCGGTACGCCTCGGCGGTGCCGCCGGACCCCGACCCGCCGGACAGCGTGCCCGCCGGGAGCTTGGTGAGCAGCGGGCCGAACAGCGCCAGGTAGAGGATCGGCTGCACCACCCCGACGATGACGAACGCGGGGACCCGCAGGATCAGCCGCTGCTGGCGGCGGAAGACGAACAGCGTGTCCTTGATGAATGACATGTCCCGCTACTCCTTGCCCACGGTGCCAGCCACAGTGCCAGCCACAGCGCCGCCCGCGCCGGCGAGCGCGGGCGCGCCGTCCGCCGTGTCATCGCGGTCGGCGCCGCCGGGTGAGTCGTCCCGTAGCGAGCGCCCGGTGAGCGTGAGGAACACGTCGTCGAGCGTCGGCCGGGACAGGCTGATCGCGCTCATCGTGATGCCCGCCCCGTCGAGGGTGCGCAGCAGCACGGGCAGCGCCTCCTCGCCGTGGTCCACGGTCAGCCGCAGTGCTCCGTCCGCCACCGTGATGTCACGGACCACCGGCGATTCGGAGAGCAGCGACCATGCCGCCTGGGTCGCGCCGTTGACCGACAACGTCACGACGTCACCGGAGACGCGCCGCTTGAGCTCGTCCGGCGTGCCGACGGCCACGATGACCCCGTGGTCGATGACGAACAGCCGGTCGCACAGCGCGTCCGCCTCGTCCAGGTAGTGCGTGGTGAGGAAGACCGTGGTGCCGAGGTCGGAACGCAGCCGCCTGATGTGCTCCCACATGTTCGACCGCGACTGCGGGTCAAGCCCCGTGGTCGGCTCGTCGAGGAACACGACCTGCGGCTGGTGCACCAGGCCGAGCGCGATCTCAAGCCGCCGCCGCTGCCCGCCGGACAGGGTCTTCACGTACCGCTGGTCGAGCCCGCCGAGGTCGAGCTGCTCGATGAGCGCCGCGGCCCGCCGCCTGGTCTCATCGCGGCCGACCCGGTAGGCGCTGCCCTGGTCGAACAGCTCCTCGATGACCAGGCTGTTGTCGCTCGTCCCGCCCATGGTCTGGCCGATCGCCTGCGGCACGAAGCCGATCCGCTTGCGCACCCCGAGCGGGTCGCGCAGCAGGTCGGCGCCGGCGACCGTGGCCGTGCCCGCGGTCGGCCGCAGCAGCGTGGTCAGCATGCGCAGGGTCGTCGTCTTGCCCGCGCCGTTCGGCCCGAGGAAGCCGACGATCTCCCCGTCCTCCACAGTGATGTCCACCCCGCGCACCGCGTGCACGGTGCGCTTGCGGCTGGTGAAGTCACGCGCGAGGCCCCTGGCCTCGATGATT
The DNA here is from genome assembly GCA_036391275.1 of Trebonia sp. Taxonomy (GTDB): domain Bacteria; phylum Actinomycetota; class Actinomycetes; order Streptosporangiales; family Streptosporangiaceae; genus Trebonia. The sequence goes on along the minus strand of DASWAE010000022.1, from coordinate 5,911 downwards.
GCCATGAATGCGCTTCCCCTCTGGAAGTTGCCGCCCCGTCACCTGCGTGAGCCGTCCCGGGACTATCGCGATTATCGAGTAATATCTCAATCAATTCAAGTACTATCGCAAATTGTCGCGGGTCTCGTTGGAGCCGTTGCCCAGCGCCATTGCCTGCCTGCCGAGGACGGCCGGGCCGCCGCCCTTCTCCGCCTCAGCGAGCGCCGCGTCGAGTTCGTCGTGCCATGCGATCTCCGCCTCGACCGCCAGGATCGCGCGCCGCATGACCGCCGCCGCGAGCAGGTCGAGGAACCCCTTGGCGATCAGCTGCTCCCGGTCGGCCGCGATCTGCCCCACCCCGATCGCCAGCATCTCCCGCCGGGCCCGCAGGGTCCTGCGCAGCTCGTCGGGGTCCATCCCGTCGGCCGCGAACAGCAGCGCTACGCCGAGCGGGTCGGGGCCGGACCCAAGCGGCCTGATCGCCTGCTCGCGCAGCGTGGTCAGCTCCAGCTGCCCCTCCGCGGTGATGGCGTACACGGTCCGCTCGGGCCGGTTACCCACCTTCTCCGTCCGCGTGGCCTCCACCAGGCCCTCGCGCTCCATGGCGCGCAGCTCCCGGTACAGGGCCCCGACGGACACCCCGCCCCACTCGCCGACGTTGGTCACGTCGGCGACCCGCCGGATGTGATGCCCGTGCGACGGCCCGCTCCGCGCCAGCACCCCCAGGGCCATCAGCCGAGTCAGATTCATGAGATTAGTATCATGAGACTAATCTCAAGCTGTCAAACGAATTTTCCGCTAACCCGCCCCCGCGCCGCCCCGCCCCCGTGCTGCTAGCCGCCCACCCGCAGTCCCATCCCGCCCGCAGCGGCCCCCGGCATGGCGTGCTCGGGCAGGGGCGGCAGCGTCCCGCCGAACTCCGGGCACAGGGCCTTATGCCGGCACCAGTCGCACAGCCGGGACGGCCGGGGCCGCCAGTCCCCGGTCTCCCGCGCCCGGGAGATCGCCGCCCACAGCGCGTCGAGCTTGCGCTCGGTCGCCCGCAGGTCCGCCTCGTCGGGGCAGTAGCGCAGCACCTCGCCGTCACCTGACAGGTACATGAGCTGCAGCATCCGCGGGATGACCCCCCGCAGCCGCCAGATCACCAGCGCGTAGAACTTCATCTGGAACAGCGCGCTTGCCTCGTACGCCTCGAGCGGCACCTTGCCGGTCTTGTAGTCGACGACCCGGATGTCACCCGCGGGCGAGACGTCCAGCCGGTCGACGTAGCCGCGCAGCCGCAGCCCGGACGGCAGCTCTGCCTCCACGTACCACTCACGCTCGGCGGGCTCGAGCCGCCGCGGGTCCTCGAGCTTGAAGTAGCCCGTCAGGGCCGCGTGCGCGTCGGCGATGAACTGCACCCGTTCTTCCTCCACGGGGAACAGCCCGGCCAGGCCGGCGTTCTCGTCGCACAGCCGGGTCCACTCGGGCTCCACCATGTCCGCCGCCGCGGCGGGGACCCGCTCGGCGGCGGGCCGGTCGAACAGCCGCTCAAGCACCGCGTGCACCAGCGTGCCGCGCGCCGTCGCCGGGGTCGGCGGCTCGGGGATGCGGTCGATGACCCGGAACCGGTACAGCAGCGGGCAGGTCATGAAGTCCGACGCCCGCGACGGCGACAGCGACGGCAGCCCCGCCGCCGCGCCCGGCCCGGAGCCGGCGTCCAGGTCGTCAACCGCGTTTTCGATGTCCACACCGCAACCGTAGGGCAGCACGCCGACATTCGTGCCGGGAACCTCAGCACCAGCTGTGGACTCACTCCCAAAAGCCGTCCCGGCCCCCCAGGGGACCCGCGCTGCCGCGAGATGCACGTAGCATCGGTGGTGTGGCAAGTGGCCAGGAGGAGCAGCCGGACCGGCGCGGCCCGCGTCAGCACGGCTTCGTCGTGGCGCGGCCGTTCGGGATACCCGTTTACGTGTCGCCGTACTGGTTCATCATCGCCGGCGTCTTCATCGTCATCTACGCCCACAACCTGTCCGCCGCGCTTGGCGGCAGCATGCGCTACGTGGTGGCCGCTGCGCTCGTGGTGCTGCTCTACGTCTACGTGCTCTTCCACGAACTGTCCCACTCAGTCGTGGCCAGGGGCTTCGGCCTGCCGGTGCGCCGCATCCTGCTCTACCCGCTCGGCGGCGTATCCGAGATCGAACGGGAGGCGCCGACTCCCGGCCGCGAGTTCGCCGTCGCGGCCGCCGGGCCCGCGCTTTCCCTGGTGCTCGGCGTGGTCGGCTGGGGCCTCATCCGGGTCGTGCCGTACGGGGTGACGGGCGCGCTGGTCAGGGAGCTGTGCTGGGCCAACCTCGTGGTGGCCGCGTTCAACCTGCTGCCCGGCCTGCCGCTTGACGGCGGCCGGATGCTGCGCGCGGTCATCTGGAAGGTCACCGGGCGGCCGGGCACGGCCACCATCGTCGCCGCGTGGGCGGGCCGGGTTCTCGCGATCGGGCTGCTCGCCATCCCGTTCTTCACCGGCGCCCTGGCCGGCGGCAACCTCGTGAGCAGCCTGTGGGTGGTCGTCATCGCCGCGTTCATGTGGACCGGCGCCACCCAGTCCATCAAGGCCACCAGGTTCCGCGAGCGGCTGCCCGCGCTGCAAGCGCGCCGCCTGGCGCGCCGGGCCGTCTCGGTCCCGGCGAGCACCCCGCTCGCCGAGGCGGTGCGGCAGGCGGACGAGAGCGGCGCCCGCGCGATCGTGGTCGTCGACCACGACAACGCCCCGATCGGGATCGTCAACGAGTCCGCCGTCATGGCCACGCCGCAGGAGCGCAGGCCATGGGTGGACACCGGGTCGATGGCGCGGACCATCGAGCAGAGCATGGTGCTCAACGCCGACCTGCAGGGCATGGCGCTGCTCGACGCGATCCGCCGCGCGCCCGCCACCGAGTACCTGCTCGTCGAGTCGTCCGGCCAGGTGGTCGGCGTCCTCGCCGCGCGCGACCTGGACCAGGTCTTCGCCGGCGTTTAGCCAGTAACCTAAGCGCCGTGAAGGCGAGAACACAGCGGGGCCCGTTCGCGGCCGGGGACCAGGTCCAGCTCACCGATCCCAAGGGCCGGATGCACCAGATAGTCCTGTCCGCCGGCGGGACGTTCCACACGCACCGGGGCTCGCTGAGCCACGACGACCTGATCGGCAGCCCGGAAGGCTCCGTGGTGACCGCCTCGAGCGGCACCGCGTACGTCGCCCTGCGCCCGCTGCTCGCCGACTACACCCTCGCCATGAAGCGCGGCGCCACGATCGTCTACCCCAAGGACGCGGCCCAGATCCTCGCCTACGCCGACGTCTTCCCCGGCGCCCGGGTCCTCGAGGCGGGCGCCGGCTCCGGCGCGCTGTCCTGCTGGCTGCTGCGCGCGATCGGCCCGGACGGCGAGCTGGTGTCCTTCGAGGCCCGCCCCGACTTCGCCGAGATCGCCAGGGAGAACGTCAGGAAGTACTTCGGCGAGGTCCCCGCGTGGTGGCGGCTGGTGACCGGCGAGCTGTCCGCCGCGGTTGCCCTCGACCCGTCACTCCGAACGGCGGCGGCTTACTCCCTCCGCCGCCACGCCGCCCGCACCAGCGAGGCGGCCGCGGACCAGGCGATCACCGGCCCGGCGGATGCGCCGTCTCCAGTCGGTAACACAGCGGCCCGGCAACATCAACTACCGGATACGTGCCCGGCGCCGCAGGCGCCGTCCCCGGGGCTTGCCCCCGGCGAGCGGGCTACGGGGGAGGGACTCGCCCGTGATTTGGGGGGTCCCCGGGGGGATCATTCCCCCGGGGGCAAACAGAGCACCTTCGACCGGGTGGTGCTCGACATGCTCGCCCCGTGGGAGAACGTCGAGGCCGCGGCGCGGGTGCTCATCCCCGGCGGGCTGATCTGCTGCTACGTGGCGACCACCACGCAGCTGTCGCGCGTGGTCGAGGAGCTGCGCGCGCACGGCGGCTTCTTCGAGCCCGCCGCGTGGGAGACGCTGTACCGGGGCTGGCACGTGGACGGCCTCGCGGTGCGGCCGGACCACCGGATGATCGCGCACACCGGGTTCCTGGTGACCGCCAGGCGGCTGGCCGCCGGGGTGACCGCCCCGCCCCGCCGGCGGCGCCCGGCCAAGGGCGCGCACCCCGAAGAGGCGTCGCCGGAGGCATCCCAGCAGGCACTGCGGGAGAGCGGCACGCAACGCGCCGGTGACACGGACGCGTCCGCCGGATAAAAAAACACGTTACGTGTTCGGAACATAACTCTCTGCCGATGAGATGTCGCTGACCTGCGGTTTAACAGAAGAACACAGCGGCAGTAAGCAATCGAACACGCGCTGGGATGTTAGGAAAGAGCTTCAGGTAGGTAGGGTCTAGTTTAGTTTCATACTCCCCGGGAGGAGGTGAGGGCCGTGGCAGCAAGGGACGAGAGTGGACGGGCTTCGCGGCACGAGGATGAGGTGAGCAGCCTTACCGCACAGATCTCCTTCCTCGATGAGGAGATCGCAGTGTTGCGTAGGCGCCTGGCTGATTCACCGCGTCAGGTCCGTCTTCTAGAGGAACGGCTCCGCGAGACAGAGGCGTCACTGACCTCGGTGACGTCACAGAACGAGCGCCTCGCAGCGACGCTGCGCGAGGCAAGAGACCAGATCGTCGCGCTCAAGGAGGAAGTCGACCGGCTGGCGCAGCCGCCGTCCGGCTTCGGCATCTTCCTGTCCGCGCAAGAGGACAGCACCGCCGACGTGTTCACCGGCGGCCGCAAGATGCGGGTCAACGTCAGCCCCAACGTCGACCTCGAAGAGCTCAGGCCCGGCCAGGAGGTCGTGCTCAACGAGGCGCTGAACATCGTCATCGCCCAGTCCTACGAGACCGTGGGCGAAGTCGTGATGCTCAAGGAGGTGCTCGCCGACGGCGAGCGCGCCCTGGTCATCTCGCACGCCGACGAGGAGCGCATCGTGCGGCTCGCCGCCCCGCTGCTCGACCAGGTGCTGCGGGCGGGCGACTCGCTGCTCCTCGAGCCGCGCTCCGGCTACGTCTACGAGCGGATACCCAAGGCCGAGGTCGAGGAGCTCATCCTCGAAGAGGTCCCGGACATCTCCTACCACGACATCGGCGGCCTCTCGTCGCAGATCGAGCAGATCCGCGACGCGGTCGAGCTTCCCTACCTGCACGCGGACCTGTTCCGCGAGCACCAGCTCCGGCCGCCGAAGGGCGTGCTGCTCTACGGCCCCCCGGGCTGCGGCAAGACGCTCATCGCCAAGGCGGTGGCGAACTCGCTCGCCAAGAAGGTGGCGGAGAAGGCGGCGGCGGCCGGCGACGGCAGCGCCAAGCCCCAGGAGGGCAAGTCCTACTTCCTCAACATCAAGGGCCCCGAGCTGCTGAACAAGTACGTCGGCGAGACCGAGCGGCACATCCGGCTGGTATTCCAGCGGGCCCGCGAGAAGGCCTCCGAGGGCATGCCGGTGATCGTGTTCTTCGACGAGATGGACTCGATCTTCCGCACCCGCGGCTCCGGCGTCTCCTCGGACGTGGAGAACACCATCGTCCCGCAGCTGCTGTCGGAGATCGACGGCGTTGAGGGCCTGGAGAACGTCATCGTCATCGGCGCCTCCAACCGCGAGGACATGATCGACCCGGCGATCCTGCGGCCCGGCCGGCTGGACGTCAAGATCAAGATCGAGCGGCCGGACGCCGAGGCGGCCAAGGACATCTTCTCCAAGTACGTGACCAAGGACCTCCCGCTCCACCCCGACGACCTGGCCGAGCACGGTAGCTCGGTGACGGCCACGGTGGACGCGATGATCCAGCGGGCCGTGGAGCGGATGTACTCCGAGTCCGAGGAGAACCGCTTCCTCGAGGTCACCTACGCCAACGGCGACAAGGAGGTCCTGTACTTCAAGGACTTCAACTCCGGCGCCATGATCGAGAACATCGTGGCCCGCGCCAAGAAGA
>DASWAE010000021.1:0-20602 GCA_036391275.1 Trebonia sp. | reverse complement strand
ACCGACCCGCGGCTGCCATCGGGCTGGCCGGCCCTCGCGCTCGGCTGGCAGGAGCTGACCAGGCAGCTGACCGAGCTCGCGGAATTCGCCCCGCTGGCCGGCCTGGACGCCGACCCGGAGGCCGCCGTGGCCACGCTGGCGGCCGACACGGAAACCCCGTGGCGGCTGCCTCGGCTGCACGAGCTGGCCGGCCGGTTCGCCGCGCTTGGCCTCGCCCCCGTACTCGACGAGCTCGCCAGCCAGCAGCTCTCCGGAGGGGACGGGGCGGCCCCCGGACAACGCCCGGACCTGGGGGCCGCCTCGTCTGACGCCACTGAATCAGGTGCGGTCACCCCGGACCTCGTGGTGGCCGTCTTCGACTGGGCGTGGTACCGGTCCGTGCTCGACCAGATCCGGGTCCGTGACCCGGACTACGCCGCCGAAGCCGGCGCCGCGCTCGACGACCTGGCCGACGACTTCCGCCGCCGCGACGCTGAGCACCTGTCCGCCAACCGCGCCCGGGTCCGCGCCGCGTGGGCCAGGCGGCTGCGCGAGACCACCGACGACCACCCGCTGCAGGCCCGGGTGATCCGCAAGCAGGCGGCGCTGCGCCGCGGCCACCTGCCGCTGCGCCGGCTGCTTGACCAGGCGGGCGACGTGCTGTTCGCCGCCAAGCCGTGCTGGGCGATGTCCCCGCTGATGGTCAGCCAGGTGCTGCCGCTTGCCCGGTTGTTCGACCTGGTCATTTTCGACGAGGCCAGCCAGGTGGTGCCCGCCGACGCGATCGGCTCGATGATCCGGGCGCACCAGGTCGTGGTGGCCGGCGACGACCGGCAGCTACCGCCGACCAACTTCTTCCGCCAGGCCGACTCCGGCGACCCAGGCGACGACGACGGCGACAGTGACCTGGTCTCCTTCGACACGGGCTTCGAATCGGTGCTCGACGCACTCCGCCCGCTGCTCCCGACCACCCCGCTGAGCTGGCACTACCGCAGCAGGGACGAGCGCCTGGTGGCGTTCTCCAACGAGCGGATCTACGGCGGCGCGCTGACCACCTTCCCTGGCGTAGCCCGCGACGAGGTGCTGCGCCACGTAGTCGTGCCCGCGACCAGCGCCGCCCCGGGAAGCAGCGCCGGCCCGGGAAGCAGCGCCGCCCCGGGAAGCAGCGCCGCCCCGGAAACTGTTAACGATATCGTTAACGGTTCACCAGCTGTCTCGCGGCCCGCTGGCGACAGCTCCTCCTCTGCCTCAGCCGAGGTGACCGAGGTGGTCCGGCTGATCCTGGAGCACGCGCGGACTAGGCCGGAAGAATCTCTCGGTGTGATCGCGCTCGGCATCAAGCACGCCGAACGCATCGACGCGGCACTGCGCGCCGCCCTCGCCGTGGCCGCCAGCTCGGTCGACGCCACGTCGCCTGGCGTGTCCGCGCGGTCTGGTGCGCTCACGTCAGGCGGCACTGTCGGCGATGCCAAGGATCTAGAGGCGTTCTTCGCGGAAGACACCCGGGAACCGTTCTTCGTCAAGAACCTGGAGCGAGTCCAGGGCGATGAGCGGGACGCGATCATCATCTCCGTCGGCTACGGCAAGCACCCGGACGGCCGGATGCGTTACCAGTGGGGGCCGCTGCTGCGCGACGGCGGTGAGCGCAGGCTGAACGTCGCCGCCACCAGGGCACGCCGCCGGCTCACCGTGGTCAGCTCCTTCTCCAGCCACGACGTCGACCCCTCCCGGCTGACCGCCCCCGGCGCCCGGCTGCTCGCCGAGTACCTGGAGTACGCGCGAGCCGGCGGCGTCCCCGTCGTGCCGGTGCCGGCCCCTTCGGTGGACTACGCCGGCGGCGACGGCCAGCAGGCGCAGGACGCGGGCGGCGACGCCGGCGCGTTCCACGCGGACGTGGCGGCCAGGCTCGCGGCGCTCGGCATCACCGTGGTGCCGCAGTACGGTGTCGGCGGCTACCGGGTCGACTTCGCGGCCGCGCACCCGGACGACCCGGCCCGGATGATCCTCGCGATCGAAGCCGACGGTGCCGGTTACCGGGACTCCGGCAGCGTGCGCGACCGCGACCGGCTCCGCAAGGAGCACCTGGAGCGGCTCGGCTGGCACGTGCACCGGCTGTGGTCCACCGCCTGGTTCACCGACCCCGGGGGAGAGCTGACCAAGCTCCGCGCCGCCTTCGACACCGCGGTCCGCGCCGCCCCGCCCGCGCCCCCGCCCGCGCCCCCGCCAGCCCAGCCGCAGCCCGCGGGCACCCCTGAGCGCCCCGGGCCGGCGGAGCGGACGGCGTCGCTTGACTCGGCCGGGACGACGCATCCGGCCGGATCGCCAGGGACAGCCGCCCGGCCGGATGCGTCGTCCGCCCCCCAGCCGCCGGCCGAGGAGCCGCCGGGTGCGTCGTCCGCCCCCCAGCCGCCGCCCGCGGAGCCGCCGGGTGCGTCGTCCGCCCCCCAGCCGCCGCCCGCGGAGCCGCCGGGTGCACCCGGGCCGTCCAGGCAGGCAGACGAGTACTGGCCGTTGCCCAGGAACGCCGTGCAGGCCGCCCGCGTGATCCCGCTTGGCCCCGGCGAGCGCACGCAGCTGAGCTCGCCGGCCCCCAAGGCGCTCCCCGTCTCCGCCAGCGCCACCTCTGCCGGGGCCGTCTCTGCCGGGGCCGTCTCTGCCGGGGCCGTCTCTGCCGGGGCCGTCTCTGCCGGGGCCGTCTCCGCCGGGACAGGACTTCCCGCGCTCCCCCCCGGCACCGCGCCCGACGACCCGGAGCCCCCCGACTGACCGAGCCGGCTGACCGAGCCGGCTGACCGAGCCGGCTGACCGAGTCGGCTGACCGAGCCGGCTGACCGGCTGACCGAGTCGGCTGACCGGCTAACCGGCTGACCGGCTGACCAGCTGACCGGCTGGAAGGGAAAGGTGCCTTCCGGCGGTCCACGGGACCGCCGGCGGGCGCTCCGCACCCGGTCCCCCTGCCAAGGTCTGCCCTCCGCGCAGCTGGTGCGGACCCCGCCGCCGACTGACAGAAGTAATTCCCGGGACTCGATGGCGCGCAGGCGATCACCACCCGGCCGGTGCCGGCGGCGGTCGCTGGCACGCTACGGCGGGCAGCCACTGCCGAGGACCGGGGCAAGACATCCGTCGATCTCCCCGTACGGACCGTTCGAGACCTGCGAAGGCACGGAATTCCCCCGGGGCCGCGTTCAGGGAGAGGCAGCCGAGGCCTGCGAGCGGTGCGAGCCTCCTGTTTCTTTCTCATCTTGCCTGGCAGACCGATTTTTATGAAGACTTTTAGTGTTATGAAGCGTTTTTAGCGTGATAACACGAAAAAGTCTTCACGATCATGGCGTTAGGCTGCTGTGTTGGTGATTCTTGCGGCCAGTGGTGTGCGAGATGCTCGATGCGCGGCCCTTCCGCTTCCCGGTCCGGGTACCGCTCGGCCTCGTCGCCCGGGCGGCCCTTGGGAGAGGCGGCACAAACCAGACAGCGCCTCCCGGCGGTTCCCGCGAACCGCCGGGAGGCGCTCCTCAGCCGGGCTCATCGCGCAAGACCCGGCTGGCCTTACCGTTTACCAGGGTTAGCCGCTCAGGCGGGCTGCCCCTGACGGGAGAAGACCTGCGTGAGCGTCCCGCAGAAGGCCGGCAGGTCGTCCGGCTTGCGGCTGGTGATCAGGGTGTTCGGGCCGGCCGGGCAGACCTGGACCTCCGTGTCCACCCAGGTACCGCCCGCGTTCCTGATGTCGGTCTGCAAGCTCGGCCAGGACGTCAGCGTACGGCCGCGCACCAGGTCGGCCTCGACGAGCAGCCACGGGCCGTGGCAAATCACCGCGGCCGGCTTGCCCGCCTCGAACATCCGCTGGATGAAGCTGACCGCGGCCGGCACCGCGCGCAGGAAGTCGCCGTTGGCCACCCCGCCGGGTACCACGACCGCGTCGTACTCGGTGGGGTCCACGTCCTTCAACGTGTGCTGCACCGGGAACTTGTCGGCCTTGTCGAGGTGGTTGAAGCCCTGGACGTCGTCGCTCTCCGGTGCGATCAGTTCCGGCGTGCCGCCGGCGTCGCTGACCGCCTGCCAGGGAGCGGTGAGTTCCACCTGCTCCACACCCTCGTTGGAGGTAAGGAAGGCGACCCGCAGGCCCTTGAGTTCGCTTGCCATCGGAGAAGTCTCCTTCGGCTAGACAACAGGGTCACCAGGTCGCCTGCCCGTCGATCGCTGCCCTATTCGCCAGCCGGCCCGGTTTTCTCCGCCGCGCCGGACGGGCGCGCGCCCGGGATGGTGCGCCGTTCCCCGCATGATCCGCGCGTCCCCTCACGGCCTCCGCGCGGATGCCGGGCTCGCAAGCGCGGTCTCGCCTGGTGTTAGCTTAGGGCGACGCACGAAAGGAGCCGATTGATGGACAACGACCGATACGCGCTGCTCGTGGTGGACATGCAGAACGGATTCTGCCACCCGGACGGCTCGTTCCCGCGAATCGGCCGCGGCCTCGAAGGCGCGATGGACGCCGTCGCGAACGCGGCCGTCGCCGTTCGCCAGGCACGCGCGGCGGGCGTCCCCGTCGTCTTTACCAGGCACGTGTACCGGCCGGGCCGCCCTGATGAGGGCGCGGCCCTCATCAGGAACAGCCCCGAGCTGGCCGGCGTGTCCGGGCTGGCCGTCGGCACCTGGGACGCCGAGGTGTGCGACGAGCTCGGCTGCGGCCCCGAGGACCTGGTGGTGGACAAGGTTCGCTTCGACGCCTTCCAGTGGACGTCCCTTGAGCCGCTGCTGCGCGGACTCGGCGTCACCGCCCTGATGATCTGCGGTGTGGTCACCAACATCTGCGTCGAGACCACCGCCCGCTCCGCCTTCATGCGCGACTTCCCCGTCACCCTGCTCGCGGACTGCTGCGCGGCCAAGACCCGCCGCCTGCACGACCTGTCCGTCGAGGTGCTCAGCAGCTACGAGCTCGCCGAGATCGCCAACGTGACAGACGGCTTCGACGCGGGTAACCCGCTCGGCCTGGCGGGCCGTCTCCAGTCACCGGTCATGGCTCCCGCCTAGCGCACCGCCGGGCGGGCCGCCTGCCGTCCCACGCCACCGCGGCCTCCTAGCGAGGATGCTGCTAGCCGGATGATGGTGGATGTTTGGGCACACTCCGATGTGCCCAAACATCCACTGTCTTTCGTCTACCCGCCGAACGAAGAGATAACAGCAAGAAGCGCGAAGCGCCCAGCCACGCAAGAAGGCGCCAGCCGAGGAGGAACAGGCCGAGGAACGCGAGCGCGACGACGACGAACGGCACGGCCGTCCCCTGGCCGGAGACAACGCGCAAGACCATGCCAAGCGTCACCGTGCACAGCCAGACCACGATCCCCGCGGGGCTGATCGCCAGGGGACGCCGCCAGGCCCGGGACACGGCCCAGCCGGCCGCGAGCCCGCACAGGAACGGCCAGGCGGTCGACGCGATCCCGGCGAGCGCTTCCCCCTGGGTGTGACTGGCGCGCCCGATCACCACGAAGACGAGCACGCAGCAAGCATCGATGAGCACCGCGAACCGTGCATCCCTGGCCAACCGCATGCCGCTAACCCTATCCGCGCCGCGGAATGCCGCCCGCGGCGTGCCCGGCGCCCGGCCAAGGAACGGGGGCTGATGCGGCTTTGCCCGGCGCATTTGCGCTTTACGGGGACGCGCATGGGGATCCGTTTATCTTAATTTCAGGTAGCGGGGTGATCATGGGGAGATGGGTACCTGGGTGATCCGCATCGCCGCAGATGCGGACGGCGACGGCGACGGCGCCGGCCCTCGGCTCGCGGTGAAGGACTGCATCGACGTGGCGGGGCTGCCGACGACGGCGGGCTGCCCGGTCGTCGCGGAGATGGCCGAGCCGGCGGGGGCCGATGCGGCGGTGGTCGCGTCGGCCCGCGAGGCCGGCGCGCGGATCATCGGCAAGACGGGTCTCACCGAGCTGGGCTGGTCGGCGAGCGGCATCAACCACTGGGCGGGCACGCCGGTTAACCCGCGCGACCCCAGGCGGCTGCCGGGCGGGTCGTCCACCGGGTCGGCGGTGGCCGTCGCCACCGGCGAGGCCGACGTGGCCTTCGGTACCGACACCGGCGGCTCGATCCGGGTGCCCGCCGCCTGCTGCGGGGTGGCCGGCCTCAAGACCAGGCACGGCCGTGTCCCGGTCAAGGGCGTGTACCTGCTCGCACCGTCCCTGGACACCGTCGGGCCGATCGGGCCGGACGTCGCGGCGGTCGAGGTCGGCATGCGGCTGCTCGAACCCGGGTTCCTGGCACCCGACGCGACCGGGGAGCTGGCCGCGGGGCGGATCACGGTCCCCGCGTCGACCGGCGGCGCCGACCCGGCGGTTGACGCGGCCGTCGACCGTGCGCTCGCGGCGGCGGGCGTGGCGGTGACGCGCGTCCCCGGGTGGGACTCCGACGCGGCGCTCAGCGCCATCGCCGTGCTCATCGACGCCGAGGGGTTCAGGTCCAACGCCTACCTGATGCCGTACCTCAGGCAGCTCAGCCCGCACGTGCAGCGCAACCTGGAGCGAGGTGCCCGGCTCACTCCCGCCGACCGGGCGGCCGCGGAGCGGGGCAGGACGGCGGTGCGCGCCAGCTTCGAGGAGCTGCTCGCCGATTTTCCCGTGCTCGTGCTCCCTACGCTGCTCGGCCAGCCCCCGCTGCTCGGCGGGCCTGGCTTCCAGCTGAACGCGCTGACCGCGCCGGTCAGCCTGGCCGGGCTGCCCGCGCTGACGCTGCCGGTGCCCGCGGCGGGCGGCGTGATTGCGTCCATGCAGGTGATCGGGACGACGGAGGAGCGCGTGCTCGCGTTCGGCCGGGCGATCGAGGCCGCATCGCGCGGGTGATACCCGGCTTCGTTGACGCTGGTCAGAACGGACTTCGTCCAGGGGCTGTCTGCCAGGCCACGGCCGCTGCTACGCTTCCGGTCACGCTAGCCATGCATACGGGGGTTATGAAAGTTGACCTGTTCGGCATGTCCTGGACAGCAGGCGCACGTTCCAGAAGGTGGGTCTTTCCAGTGAGCCTGGCGGCGGCACAAGCCCATGTCCTGCTGGCTCAGTAGGGCGGCTTGTCGTGATGGGGCTTAGGCGCGGCGCGGCCGAGGGCAGCTCACCGGTAACGCTGCGCGACTCGTACGGTTTGTTCATCGGCGGCTCGTTCGCGCCCGGATCGGCGGTGTTCAAGACCGTCTCGCCGGCCACCGAGGAAGTGCTCGCCGAGGTGACGCACGGGACGACGGAGGACGTGGACCGGGCGGTGGCGGCCGCCAGGCAGGCCTACGAGCGGGTGTGGTCGTTGCTGCCCGGCCGGGAGCGGGCCAGGTACCTGCTGCGGATCGCGCGGCTGCTGCGCGACCGGGCGCCGGAGCTCGCGGTCATCGAGTCGCTCGACAGCGGCAAGCCGATCAGGCAGACGCGCGACGTGGACCTGCCGCTCGTGACGGCGCACTTCTTCTACCATGCCGGGTGGGCGGACAAGCTGGCACACGCGGGATTCGGCGGGACCGCGGCGGCCCTGCCGAATCCGGCACCGCCGAATCCGGCACCGCCGCGGCCGCTCGGCGTCGTCGGTCAGGTCATCGGCTGGAGCTCGCCGCTGCTCATGCTCGCCTGGAAGGTCGCCCCGGCCCTGGCCTGCGGGAACACCGTGGTGCTCAAGCCGGCCGAGAGCACGCCGCTGACCGCGCTCGCATTCGCGGAGATCTGCGCCGAGGCCGGCCTGCCGCCCGGCGTGGTCAACATCGTCACCGGCGACGGGCAGACCGGCCAGCTCGTCGCGGGGCACCCGGGGATCGACAAGGTGGCGTTTACCGGGTCTCCCGAGGTCGGCAAGGAGATCGCGAAATCCGCCGCGCTGTGGGGCAAGCGCTTCACCCTCGAGCTCGGCGGCACGTCCGCGAACATCGTGTGCGCGGACGCGGACATCGAGGCGGCGGCCCAGGGGATCGTCGAGGGCGTCTTCATCCGGCAGGGGCACGCGTGCTGTGCGAGCTCCCGCGTGTTCGTCGCCGAGGAGGTACACGACGACCTGGTCGGGGCGGTCAGGCGGCGGATGGCCGCGCTCCGCTCCGGTGACCCGCTCGACGAGGCGACCGACATCGGCGCGGTGAACTCGCGCGGCCAGCTCGACAAGATCACCGAGCTCGCCCGCTCGGCGGAGTCGGACGGGGCGGTGCGCTGGTCGGCGCCGCACGAGCCACCGGATCGCGGGTTCTGGTTTCCGCCCACCATGTTCGGCGTGGTATCGCAGGAGCAGCGCATCGCCAGGGAGGAGCTCTGCTGGCCGGTGCTCACCGTCTCGTCGTTCGCCGCGCCCGACGAGGTGGTCGACAGGACCAACAGCACGCGCTACGGGCTGTCAGCCGGCGTGTGGGCGCGGCAGGACACGCTGAGCGCGTGGCTGGCCGCGCGGTTGCGTGCCGGGGTGGTCTGGGTCAACTCGTTTGGCGGACTCGACCCCGCGGTGCCCTTCGGCGGCTTCCAGGAGTCCGGGTTCGGCCGGGAGGGCGGCAGGCACGGCCTTGAGGCCTACCTCGACCTGCCGGGCGCGTGGACGCCTGATGTCTGAAGCCTCGCCGCCCGACTTCCAGCCCGCCGACCTCCAGCTGCCCGGCCTTCAGCCGCCCGGCCTCCCGCCGTCCGGCGGCGAGCGGGCGCAGGGCGGGGCAGCGGCCCGCACGGCCGGCGTGCCGCGCACTACCTACCGGCTCTACATCGGCGGTGCCTTCGCCCGCGCGGCGAGCGGCCGGACGTTCGCGGTGCACGGGGCGGACGGCGCCTTCCTCGCCAGTGCCGCGCTCGCGGCCGACCGCGATGCTCGCGACGCGGTGGTGGCGGCCCGTGGCGCCTTCCCCGGGTGGTCGCGCGCGTCTGGCTACGAGCGCGGCCAGGCGCTCTACCGGGTGGCCGAGGTCATGGCGGCGTACCGCGGAGCGTTCGCCGCCCAGCTCCGCCTGGCCGGCGGCGGCTCCGCCGAGGCGGCCACCGCCGAAGTGGACGCGGCGGTGGACCGGTGGAACTGGTACGCGGGCTGGGCGGACAAGATCACTCAGGTACGCGCCACCGTCAACCCGGTCGCCGGGCCGTTCGGCACCGTCTCGCTGCCCGAGCCGGTCGGTGTGACGGCGGTGCTCGCCCCACCCGAGAGCGCGCTGCTCGGCCTGGTCAGCGTGCTCGCCCCGGTGATCGTCAGCGGGAACACGGCAGTGCTCGTCGCAAGCGAGCGTTACCCGGTCCCCGCCGTCGCCTTCGCCGAGGCGCTGGCCGCCGCCGAGCTTCCCGCCGGGGTGGTGAACGTGCTGACCGGCGAGGTCGCCGAGATATCCCCCTGGCTGGCCGCCCACCAGGACGTCAACGCGATCGACCTGGCCGGCGCCCCCGGCCCGCTGGCCGACGACCTCGCCGTCGCCGCCGCGGGCAACCTCAAGCGCGTGGTCCGCTTCCCGGCCACCGACTGGACCGCCGAACCTGGCCTTGAGCGCATGTTCGCCACCCTGGAGACCAAGACAATCTGGCACCCGCTCGGCCGCTAGGGCGCGGCTAGCCCAGGGCGGGGATGAGCTCCGCCGCGATCAGCTCCATCTGCTCCCTCAGGTCGAACAGCGGCGTGAACAGGATCATCTCGGCTCCCGCGGCGATGACCTCCCGGACGCCCGCGAGGCACTCGGCCAGCGTGCCCGCCACCGCCGCCGCCTCGATGGCGGGAACCCGCTGCCCGTACATGGCGGCGAGCGCCTCGTTCATCCGTTCCCTCGCCCGGGCCCCGTCGGATGAGTCGATCCCGAGGTAGATCCGCTTCGCGACCGGGAACTCGCCGTCGCCGAACCCCTCCTTGCGGCCCGCCTCGGCGAGCGCCGACCGCACCACGGCCACCTGCCCCGCGAACGCCTCCGTGGTCGACGATCCAGCGCCGAAGAACCCGTCGCACAGCCGCACGCCGCGCCGGACCGCGGTCTCGGCCGACCCGCCGAACCACAGCCGGGGATAGGGCTTCTGGGCCGGCTTGGGCTCCATCATGGCCCCGGAGAGCTGGAAGAACTCCCCGTCGAAGGTCACCGAGGGCGACGTCCACAGCTGCTTCATCAGCGTCAGGCCCTCGGTGAACCGCGCCACGTAGCGGTCGCCTGACATGCCGAACGCCGCAAACGGGCGCCGCGGGCCGCCGGAGCCCACCCCTACTTCAACCCGCCCGCCGGACATCTGGTCAAGCGTGGCGATCGCCTTGGCCAGGTGCGCCGGGAGGTGCAGCGTGGTCACGAAGACCGTGCAGCCGAGCCGCAGCGTCGTGGTGCAGGCGGCGGCGTACGTCATCGCCTCAAGCGGCGACAACCGCGGCGCGCCGCCGAGCACGGCCTCCTGCGCCCACGCGCTCTCGAAGACGCCGAGCTCCTCGGCCCGGGCGAAATAGGACCGGAAGTCCTGGGCAGAAAACGATCCGTCCGCGCAGTCCTGCGGTATGGCGATCGCGAACCTCATGCCAGCCATCGTAAGCGCGGCAGCGGCACTGTGATGGTTCTCCTATACCCTCCCGGTTTCAGGTGGGTATAAGGCGGGCTAGCGTACGGGTATAAGACATGAGGACCCTAAACGGGGCGGCGCCGCGACCGGCGATCCCGGCCGCTCATCAATGTGCGTGTCCCGTGTAAAGCGTGAAAGGGACGCGAATGCCCGAAGCACCGTCCGGTAATAGCAAGGTAGCGCTAAGTTACGGCGACAACCGCGAGCTCGACCTGCCGGTGAAACCAGCGACCGAGGGCTCGGCGGGGATCGAGGTGACGAAGCTGCTGGCGACGACCGGAATGGTCACCCTCGATCCCGGTTTCGTCAACACGGCGGCGTGCTCCTCGGAGATCACGTACATCGACGGTGACGCCGGAATCCTGCGCTACCGGGGGTACCCGATCGAGCAGCTGGCCGAGAAGTCGACCTTCCTCGAGGTGAGCTACCTGCTGATCCACGGCGAGCTGCCCACCCAGTCGCAGCTCGACGAGTTCACCGCCCAGATCGGCAAGCACACCCTGCTGCACGAGGACCTGAAGGACTTCTTCAACGGGTTCCCGCGCGACGCGCATCCGATGCCGGTGCTGTCCAGCGCGGTCTCCGCGCTGTCCACCTTCTACCAGGACGCGCTCAACCCGTTCGACGAGCCGAACGTCGAGCTGTCCGCGATCCGGCTGCTCGCCAAGGTGCCGACGCTGGCCGCCTACGCCTATAAGAAGTCGGTCGGCCAGGCGCTCCTCTACCCGGACAACTCGCTCAACTACGTGGAAAACTTCCTGTGGCTCACCTTCGGCATCCGGGCCGAGCCGTATGTGGTCGACCCGGAGGTCGCCAAGGCCCTGGACATGCTGTTCGTCCTGCACGCGGATCACGAGCAGAACTGCTCCACCTCCACCGTCCGGGTGGTGGGATCGAGCGAGGCCAACCTGTTCGCGTCGATCTCGGCCGGCATCAACGCCCTGTTCGGCCCGCTGCACGGCGGTGCTAACGCGGCGGTGCTCAGCATGCTCGAGGACATCAGGAACCAGGGCGGCGACGTGAACGCGTTCGTCAACCGGGTGAAGAACAAGGAGCCGGGCGTCAAGCTGATGGGCTTCGGCCACCGGGTGTACAAGAACTACGACCCGCGCGCCCGGATCGTCAAGGCGACCGCCGACCGGCTGCTGACGAAGCTGGCGCCGAACGATCACCTGCTCGACCTGGCGACCCAGCTGGAGGAAGTGGCGCTGTCCGACGACTACTTCATCAGCCGCAAGCTGTACCCGAACGTGGACTTCTACACCGGCCTCATCTACCGGGCGATGGGCTTCCCGACCAAGATGTTCACCGTCCTGTTCGCGATCGGGCGGCTCCCGGGCTGGATCGCGCACTACCGCGAGATGGTGCACGACCCGGCGACGAAGATCGCCCGTCCGCGCCAGGTCTACACCGGCCCGGCCGAGCGCGACTTCCTGGAGCTCGAGAAGCGCTAGGCCCGCACGGCGCCCGGGGGCCCCGGCCTCCCGGGCGCCGCACGCCCTCGTTCTGGATCCTCTTAGCGGGCCGCGGCGCGGTAGCGGGCGGCGGGCAGACCGGGTGAGACGCGTTTGTGATCTGGTCGTGCCCGCGGATAACGTAACCCCGTGAGCGACGAGCCGACAGCGGGAGACGCGCCCGCGGCCGCGGTGACGGCCGAGCAGCAGGCGGACCCCGGCTCGGCCCGGTCAGCCGACCCGTGGAGCGACCCGCGGCTGCCCTGGGAGGGCAGGCCGCGCCGGGTGGACGTCCTGTGCTGGGCGGCGATCACGCTCAGCGGCCTGTACTACCTGGCCCTGCTGCCGTTCCGGGCCAACCTCGTCGGCACCCACCCGGTGATCCTCGTGCTGCTGAACGGGTCGACCGAGGGGATCGTCTCGGCCGCGGCGTTCGCCCGGACGGGGCACGGCTCGCTCGCCGTGGTGCTGCTCGCCTCGATACCCGGGCTCATGAAGTTCGACCTGATCTACTGGTGGGCTGGCCGGCTCTGGGGAGAGCGGGTCATCCACCTGTTCGCCGGGCAGCGCGAAAGGCAGCGCAGGCGCGGGCTCAAGTTCGTCGAGCGGGTCAACCGCTGGGGCCCCAGGTTCACCTGGCCGGCCATCATCATCACGCCCTTCCTGCCGATCCCCAACGCGATCGTCTACGCGGTCGCCGGGTGGACCGGGATGAGCTGGGTGACGTTCCTCATACTCGACGCGATCGGCTCGCTCGCCTGGGCCGGGATGCTGTCCGGCCTGGGCTACGCGCTCGGGCAGCACGCCGTGTCCGTCGCGCAGACGGTTTCCAGGTACGGGCTGTGGATATCGATCGGCATCGTCATCCTGGTGGTCGCGGGACAAATGAGGGGCGCTCGCGCGCAACGCTAAATTGCACGTGCATATTGACCGTGCAGTAGCCCTTGCAGGTGCATGCGCTCATGCGCCATGATGTGTCTGCGTCAATCACCCGGATGACGCAGACAGCTCCTCGGGGTCACGATGAGTCTGCACCAACTGGAAACGCTGCCTACCCGCACGCGCGTACATCCTGCCGCCAGGCAGCCGCTTGACGTGTCGGCGCGACTGGCGCCGGCCCCCCGGCGCCCGCGGATGATGCGGATGCCCGCGGACTGGTGGGACTCGCCCTCCGCGGTTGGCTGCCCGCTGTCCCGTGGCCCGCAGTCGGCGCGGATGGCACGCAGGCTGACGCGGAACACGCTGCGCGAGTGGGGCCTGGCGTTCCTCGCGGAAGACGCGGAGACCATCGTCGGCGAGTTCGTCGCGAACGCGGTCACCCACGCGGCCGCGGGCGACGTGTCGCGCAGGCAGGTGGCGGAGAACCTGGGGCTCCGCCTGGTCCGCCGGACCGGCGAGGTGATCTGCGCCGTCCTCGACCCCTCGGACTCGGCGCCGGTGCTCCGGGCGCCCGGCTCGATCGAGGAGTGCGGCCGTGGACTGCAGATGGTCGACGCGCTAAGTGACGTATGGGGCTGGTCCCCGGTAGCGGGCCGCGGTAAGGCGGTCTGGGCGATCCTGTTCTGCGCCTGAGCAGGACCGCTGCCTCCGCGCTTAACCGCCTGAGCCGACCCGAGGAGGGGCGTGCCGGGTCAGGCGGTTAGCGGCGGAACGCGTGATGCTAACCTCGCATGACGCAGGTGAGAAGAGGAGGCGCGGCGCGATGCCCTGGACCTGGCGGTACGAGAAAGCCGACGGCGCTGTGGTGAGCGGTGCGGGGCTGCAGGAGGCGATCTTCGCCAACCAGGGGGAAGCGGAGAGCTGGCTCGGCGAGAACTGGCACGAGCTGGTCGACAACGGAGTGGATCAGGTCACCCTCTTCGATGACGCCCGCAAGGAGTACGGCCCCATGTCCTTGCACCCGGAAAGCTGACCGGGACACCGGGAAACCAAGAACGTGGACCGCAGGCCCGGAGCGGGGCGCGGTCCACGTTTGCGCGCACGGCCGTTAGAACTGGTCGCCTGGCTTGAGGCGCGGTGACGGGGTGCGGAAGCGGCGCAGCTGGAGCGCGCGCATGATGGCGTAGAACGCCAGGCCGCGCGTCGACTCGTTCGGCAGCCGCTCGTGCACGACCTTGAAGATCGACCGGCGCAGCAGGTAGGCGTCCACCGCGATGACCGCGATGATCACCAGCAGGAAGAGCTGCATGTAGCTGGCGAGGGCCGTGTTGGACTTGCCGGCGAACAGCGCGATGATCAGCACGATCAGCGCGTACATGTAGAACTCCATCGGCCGCCGGTGCGCGTCCACGTAGTCCCGGGCGAGCCGTTTGGCCGGGCCGCGGTCCCGCGGTCCGAGCGCCCACTCCTCGCCCTTGCGCATCGCCTGGAGCTGCCGGTTGCGGTCCTCCCGCGCCCGGGTCTTCTCCTCAGGCGTGAGCTTGCGCCGCGGGTCGGGTGCCTTGGCGGGCCCGCGGCCGCTGGTGGTGGAGCCGGTGATCGTCCGGTACCGGTTGGCCTCGGCCACGCTGCGCTTGGGCGTCGGCCGCCCCTTGCCCGCCTGGACGGCGGGCTTGCTCTTTTCCGGGGCTTCCGCGGTCTGCGCGCCCTGCGGACTCTGAGAACCCTGGGCCTTGCCTTCGGTAGCCCCGGCGTTGCTACGTCGGAACACGGGCATAGCTTAGTGGTTGTTTCGCCCGCTGCGGGACGGCCTGTTTGCGGGCTGGGCGATTTGTCCCGGTCCTGTGCGGGGATTCGGCAGTGGATAAGTGGCTACCACTCGCGGCAGCGCGTAGGGTTGATTGCGGTGAGCCGGCGGCGAATCGCCGTCGCCTGGTGGCGTGTGCCGCCAGGTGCGGCGCTCAGGTAAACGAAGGGGACGGCCGCGTCTATGAGCGTGATGAAGCGAGTCTCGCTGATATTCCGGGCCAAGGCCGACAAGGCGCTGGACCGGATGGAAGACCCTCGCGAGACTCTCGACTATTCCTACAAGCAGCAGGTCGAGATGCTGACCAGGGTCCGGCGCGGTGTCGCGGACGTCGCCACGTCCCGCAAGCGCGTCGAACTCCAGATGAACTCCCTGCAGAAGGAGATCAACCGGCGCGACACGCAGGCGCGGGACGCGCTCGGCAAGGGCCGCGAGGACCTGGCGCGCGCCGCGCTGCAGAACAAGGGGCAGCTCCAGTCGCAGTACGCCGACCTGGAGACACAGTTCGCCTCGCTGCAGGAGCAGGAGGAGAAGCTGACCCTCGCCTCGCAGCGGCTCGACGCCAAGGTGCAGGCCTTCCGCACGCGGAAGGAGACCATCAAGGCGACGTACACCGCCGCCGAGGCGCAGACCCGCATCAACGAGGCCTTCTCCGGCATTTCCGAGGAAATGGGCGACGTCGGCCTCGCCATCCAGCGGGCCGAGGACAAGACCGCGCAGATGCAGGCACGGGCGGGCGCGATCGACGAGCTGCTCGCCTCCGGTGCCCTTGAGGACCACGTGAGCGGCGCCCAGGACCCCATCCAGGCGGAGCTCGACAAGCTGGGCGCCGGCGCCGGGATCGAGGCCGAGCTCGCGCGGATGAAGGGCGAGATCGCCGCCGGCGCGCCCAAGCAGATTGAGGGCAACGGCGCGAGCCCGGCCGAGCCGCAGGCGGCGCCGGCCGACCAGCAGCAGGCGGGTGATGCCCCGTGATCGTGCGCATCCTCGGTGAGGGCCAGTTCCGGGTCGATGACGACGTCGCCGCGAAGCTGACCGCGCTTGACAAGGACCTCGACGCCGCGGTCCGCGATGACGAGGCCGCCGTCTTCACCGCCGCGCTGCGCGCCGCGGTATCGCTGGTGCGGACGTCGGGCGTGCCGCTCGCCCCTGACGAGATCGTGACGGCCGAGTACATCCTGCCGTTCTCCGACGCCACCCTCGACGAGGTGCGCAAGCTCCTCGCGGACGGGACCATCCCCGGCGACTCCATCGGCCTGCCATAGCCGGGGCCGTCCCCCCCGCCGGAACAGCCAGAACACAGCCGGATCAGCCGGATCAGCCGGAACAGCTGCCCATGGCGAACCGCGTCGCGTACGCGGTTCGCCATGGGCAGAACCGTCTGCGGGCGCGTTGAGGCGGCTTTGCGGAACGATTCAGCCTGCCCTCAGCGTTCTATGGATAGATTGCGATAGATCTCGCTTGGACCCCTGCGGCCCCCAGGCGGGACGGCCCGCCGGGGACACCCCCCGGGAAACGACAGCTTTACTGAGATAGATTGCCATTGACAACCAGGCGCGACGCGGCGGACCCCGACCAGTCGCGGGCCTGGCTGGAGCGGAGGTGCGTTATGGCGACGCGGACGAGGTACGCGCCCGACCGGGGCCTGACCGTGCGGATGACCGCGACGATGTTCCTTCTCGGCCTGGTCTTCGTCGCTTTCGTTGCCCTGATCATCGGCATCATGAGCGCCGCGCACGCGAGCGCGGGCGCGATCATCTTCATCGCTCTCGTCTTCGGCGGCGGCTCGGCGTTCGTCTCGCTGTTCTTCAGCGACAAGATCGCCCTGGCGGCCGCAGGCGCGCGCGTGGTCTCCCCGCAGGAGGCGCCGCAGCTGCACGGCATCGTGGACCGGCTGTGCGCGCTCGCGGACATGCCCAAGCCCCGGGTCGCGATCGCGCCGACCCGCATGCCGAACGCCTTCGCGACCGGCCGCAACAGCAAGAACTCGGTGCTGTGCGTCACGGACGGGCTGCTGCGCCACACCGATCTCACCCAGGAGGAGCTTGAGGGCATCCTGGCGCACGAGCTGAGCCACGTGGCCCACAAGGACGTCCAGGTCATGACCTACGCCAGCCTGCTCGCGATCGTCGCGGGCCTGCTGGTCCGGTTCGCGTTCTACTCCGAGCTGTTCGGCGGCGGCCGCCGCAGCAACAACGACGGCAACGCCGCACTGCTGATCCCGCTGATCATGCTCGCCTCCGCGGTCGTGTACGCGATCAGCTTCCTGCTGATCCGGCTGCTGTCGCGGTACCGCGAGCTGGCGGCGGACCGCAGCGGCGCGCTGCTTACCCAGAACCCGAGCGCGCTGATGTCCGCGCTGACCAAGGTCAGCCAGGGGATGAATCCCATCCCCACGCAGGACCTGCGGGCCGCGGAACCGCTCAACGCCTTCTACTTCGCCCCCGCGATGAAGCTGCATGGCGGCGGTCCCAGCCTGTCGAACGCCTTCTCCACGCACCCCAGCCTGAAGAAGCGGATCGAGCAGCTCGAAAAGATCCAGCGCGAGCTTGGCCAGCCCGGCGCTGGACCGCGCGGCCTGCGGTAATGGGCTTCCTTGACACCATCTTCGGCCGGACGAAGCCCGTCCAGCCGAAGCTGGACGACCTGTTCGGACTGCCGTCCGCGGCGGTTCAGCTGGAGGCGGCGACCGGGTTCAAGCCCACGGGCTCGGGCTCGGTCAGCTTCCGCGCCGCGGAGGGCAGGCCGTTCGCCGATATCCAGAAGGAGGTCCTCGAGCTCCTCGACATGGACAACGGCAAGCCGGGCGGCGGCCTGCCGGTCGAGGTGACCAAGGACAGCTACGGCTATACCTGGATCGTCAGCAACCACCTGAGCGACGAGATGGACGCCCTGGTCACCGACCTGCACGCGGTGAACTCCGCGCTCGTGGACGGCGGCTTCGGCCCGCAGCTGCTCTGCACGCTGGTCGCGTTCAGTGACGACAATCACCGTCGCCTCTCGCTCGTCTACCTGTACAAGCGCGGCACCTTCTACCCCTTCGCCCCCCTTCCCGGGCGCCAGGACCGCCGCGACAACGCCCTGGAACTCCAGGTCAAGGGCATCCTCGCGGAGGATCTCAGGATCGAGCAGGACCTGGCCCGCTGGTTCCCTGTCTGGGGCGCGCCGGGCCTGTAACCGGCCTCCCGGTGCACACCCGCGCTTTGGCCGCCGTCCGATGGCAGGAATGCCCCGAGCGTGCGTACAGTTGAAAGGGAACGACGGCGTGCCGCGCGTGCGCCGGGGACATCGGACAAGGGCATTTCTAAGACGGGAGCTAGTCACAGATGACCGTTCAGGACGAAGTGACGCAGCACGGGATCAACCTTACCGAGGCCGCCGCGACCAAGGTTGCCGCGCTGCTCGCCCAGGAGGGCCGGGATGACCTGCGGCTGCGGGTAGCCGTTCAGCCGGGCGGTTGCTCTGGCCTGCGCTACCAGCTGTACTTCGACGAGCGTTCGTTCGATGGCGACATCGTCAAGGAGTTCGGCGGCGTGGGCGTCGTAACGGATAAGATGTCCGGGCCGTACCTGATGGGCGCGACGATCGACTTCGTCGACACCATCGAGAAGCAGGGCTTCACGATCGACAACCCGAACGCGACCGGCTCCTGCGCTTGCGGCGACTCCTTCCACTAATTCGCGGCCGGCAGGCCACAAAGCTGAATAGAGTCCCCCCACGATGCGGATAGCTGTCACCGGGTCGATCGCCACCGACCACCTGATGATGTTCTCTGGCAAGTTCACTGACACGCTGATCGCCGACCAGCTGCACAAGATCTCGGTCTCCTTCCTCGTCGGCGACCTGGAGATCAGGCGCGGCGGCGTGGCGGGGAACATCTCGTACGGCCTTGGCTGCCTCGGCCTGCGGCCGCTGCTCGTCGGCTCCGTCGGCCAGGACTTCGCTGAGTACGCGTCCTGGCTGACGGCGCACGGCGTGGACACGTCCGGCGTGCGCACGTCGTCGACCAGGCACACCGCACGGTTCACCGCCACCAACGACGAGACCGGTAACCAGATCGCCTCGTTCTACCCGGGCGCGATGAGCGAGGACGGCGAGATCGACATCATCTCGCTCGCCAACGCGAACGCCGTCGACCTGGTGGTAATCGGCGCGGGGGACCCGGCCGCGATGCAGCGGTTCACCGCCGACTGCCGCGCCGCGGGCGTGAAGTTCGCCGCCGACTTCTCCCAGCAGGTCGCCTTCCTCGACGGCGACTCGATGCGCTCCCTGATCGAAGGCGCGGCGTACCTGTTCTGCAACGAGTACGAGGCCGCGGTCATCGAGCAGAAGACCGGCTGGACCGGCCAGGACATCCTGGACCGGGTGGACACGCGGATCGTCACCCTCGGCGCGGCCGGCGCCCGCGTCGAGCGCAAGGGCGCCGAGCCCGTCGTCGTCGGCCCGGTCAAGGACGCGACGCTGGTCGAGCCGACCGGCTCAGGGGACGCGTTCCGCTGCGGCTTCCTCGCCGCCACGGCGTGGGGCCTGCCGGTGGAGCGCGCCATCCAGCTGGGCAACCTGATGGCGGTGCACGCCCTGGAGGTCGTCGGCCCCCAGGAGTACGATCTCACCCCGGCCACCCTGGCCGACCGCGCCAAGCGCTCCTACGGCGAGGAAGCGGCCGCTGACCTGGCCGCCCACCTGCCGGCCTAACCCGCGGGCAGACCCGCAGGACACCGGATACCCCGCCCGGCGCACCATCCGCGCCGCGCGGGGTATCTGCTTTTCTTGCGCCCCGCAGAACCATGCCCCCGAACGAGCGCGTGCTCCGCCTGCCCCGTCCGCCTCCCGCATCCGCTTGGCGCGGACGCCGATGACCGCCTACAACCGGCCCGTTGCCACAACCATCCGCCTATGACCGGCCCGTTGCCACAACCATCCGGTCCCGGCACGGCGCCGGGGCATCGCGAGGGTCTACGACAGGGGGTAGTTTTGCGTCATGGCCCCGCTCGCGACCGCTTACGGCGGACCACCGAAGCTGACCCTCACCACGGCGCTCACGCAGTGGCGCCTCGACGTGCCAATGCTGGTGCTGATCGTGGCGCTCGGTGCCTGGTACCTGTGGTCGGCGCGGCAAGTCAGCCGGCGGCCTGGCCGGGACGGCGGCCGGTGGGGGAGTGGCCGGACCTTCGCGTTCGTCGTGCTGGGCCTGGGGTTCCTGCTGATCGCGACGATGGCCTGGCCGGGCGCGTACGAGAGCGTGCTGTTCTACGCGCGTGCCACCCAGACGGTGCTGCTTGTTCTTGTGGTGCCGCTGTTCCTGGCGATGGGCAAGCCGCTCACGCTGCTCGGCGAGGCCCAGCCGCAGATCGGGCGCCGCGTCGAGCGGCTTGTCCGCGGCCGGGCCGCGAAGGTGGTGACGTTCCCGGCGATCACCACGCTGCTGCTCGTCGCGGTGCCGATGACCATGTACTTCACGTCCTGGTACACGGCCGTCTTCGCCAGCGGCACGGTACGCGAGCTCACCTACCTCATCCTCACGGTGCCCGGGTACGTGTTCTTCTGGACGCTGCTGCGGGTTGACCCGGTGCCGAAGGAGTACCCGTACGGCGTCGCGATGTGGATCACCGCCGCCGAGGTGATCGGCGACGCGTTCTTCGGCATCGCGGTCATCGCGGACCAGACCCTCATCGGCGCCGCGCACTACCACGCGGTCGGCTACCCGTACGGGCCGAGCCTGGCCACCGCCCAGGTCATCGGCGGTGGCGTCATCTGGATCCTCGGCGACTTCGTGGGCCTGCCGTTCCTCGCCGTCCAGCTCATCCAGATGATGCGCGCGGACAAGCGCGAGGCCGCTGAGATCGACGCCGCCCTCGACGCGCGTGACTCCGCCCGCGCGGCGTCCCCCGTCCCCGCGTCCTCCGTCCTCGGGACCCCAGAGACGGACGAGCCCGCTGCGGCGGAACGCCCCTGGTGGGAGTCGGACTCCCGCATCA
>DASWAE010000020.1:0-26625 GCA_036391275.1 Trebonia sp. | reverse complement strand
AATCCAGCGAGTCGAGTTCCAGGGCATCCCGGAAATCCGCGTCCGGGTCGATGGCGTCGATATCGGAGCCAGGGGCGGCGCGCTTGACCGCCAACCCGATCTGCTCGCGTGCCTGTTGTGGTGTCACAGCTTCTCCGGTTTCTGTAGGAGGCGGGTGACGGCTTCCAGGTACCGTGCGCCCGTGTAGCCGTCGGAGGCGCGGTGATCGGCGGCCAGCGTGGCGGTGACCTGCGAGCGGACTCCGAGGAGGCCGCCGACTGCGCACGGTGCGCTGGTTACCTTGCCGAACCCGGCCAGCGCGACCTGCGGCGGGTAGATCACGCCGAACACCGTTTCCACGCCCCGGTCGCCCAGGTTGGTGACGGTGATCGTCGGGTCTGTCATCTCGCTGCCCCGCAGCCGCCCCGTCCGCGCGCGGGTGACGAGGTCACGAAGACAGGCCATCAGGTCGGTGACGGGGAGAGTATCGGCATCGTGGATAGCCGGAGCGACCATTCCGGCGTCGCGCAGCGAGATCGCGACGCCAAGGTGGACGTGCTGCGCGGCGACGAAGTGGTCGTCTTTCCAGAATCCGTTCATCTGCGGTACTTCGCGCGCGGCGAGCGCCGCCGCCTTAAGCAGCAGGGCAGCCGGGACGATCCGGGACGGCACGGGCAGGTCGCGGTTCCGGTTGCGCAGCCATTGCACGGCCGGCTCAAGGTCGATCGTCGTGCTCAGGTAGTAGTGCGGGATTTCCCGCTTGGAACGCGCCATGAGGTTGCCGATCGCACGCCGCATCGCGGCCTGGCGTTCGGCCGCCTGTTCCGTCTCCAGCCGGCCGGCCGGCTGCGCGGCCACCGCCGGCGGCGGGGCGGCCTGACGTTCCGCTGCCTCCGGTGCTGCCCGGACCGGTGCTGTCCCGGCTGCCGCCGCGGCCCGGCGAACATCGTCGGCGCGGATCGCGCCGCCTGATCCGGTCCCGGTGACGACGGTGAGGTCGACACCGAGCTCCGCGGCCAGGCGGCGGGCGAGGGGCGAGACCCGGAGCCGCTTGCGGGCCGCTGCCGCCGCTTCCACATCGGCGTGCGTGACCTTGCCGCCGGGTCCGGTACCGTGCAGCTTGCCCAGGTCAACCCCGAGTTCCCTGGCCAGGTGCCGGATCACCGGCGAGGGGGCAGGTGCCACCGCGGCCGCTGCGCGCCCCCTGGCCGGCGCGGGCGCGGGCGCAGGCGGTGGGGGCGCCGCCGTGGCGGGCACAACCGCACGAGGCGGGGGCGCGGCCTCGCCCGCCGGGTTGATCATCGCCAGCAGGGTGCCCACCGGGACGGTCTGGCCGGGCTGGATGAGGATGTCGCCGATCACCCCGCTGGCAAAGCACTCCACCTCGACGGCTGCCTTCGCGGTGTCCACGACCGCGACGATGTCGCCCTTGTGCACTTCGTCGCCCGTCTTGACCAGCCACTCCAGGATGGTGCCCTCGTCCATGTCAGCACCGAGCGAGGGCATGCGGAACTCGGCCATCTCAGCCGACCGCCCTTCGCACCGCCGCGGCGATCGTCTCGGGCTGCGGCAGGGCGGCCTCTTCCAGGTGCCAGGCGTACGGAATCGGGACTTCCGCGGTGCAGACCCGCTCCACCGGCGCGTCGAGGTCGTAGAAGGCCTGTTCGGTGATCCGGGCGGAGATCTCCGCGGAGAGGCTACCGGACCGCCAGCCCTCGTCGGCGATCACCACCCGGTGGGTGCGCCGCACCGAGGCGAGTACGGTGGCGTCGTCGAGCGGCCGCAGCGTGCGCAGGTCGACGACCTCGGCCTCGATGCCGTCCGCGGCCAGCTGGCCGGCTGCGGCCATGGCCTTTGGCAGCATGCCGCCGTAGGCGATGAGCGTCACGTCGCGCCCTGGGCGGCGGATCGCCGCCGAGTCAATGTCGACGGGGCCGGCGTCAGGACTCAGCTCACTGGTCGCGTTGTAGAGGCCGGCATGCTCGAAGATGAGCACCGGGTCGGGATCCTCAAGCGCCGTCCAGAGCATCCCCCTGGCGTCCTCGACCGTGGCGGGCGCGACGATCCGCAGCCCGGGGATGTGCGCGTACCAGCCTTCCAGGCTGTGCGAGTGCTGGGCCGCGACCTGGCGGCCCGCGCCGGTCGTCAGCCTGATGACCAGGGGCACGTTGAGCTGGCCGCCGGACATGTGCAGCAAGGTCGCGGCGTTGTTCATGATCTGGTCGAGCGCCAGCAGGCTGAAGTTGACCGTCATGACCTCGACGATGGGCCGCATCCCGGCCAGCGCCGCGCCGATCCCGGCACCGACGAACGCCGACTCCGACAGCGGCGCGTCGCGGATCCGCTCCGGGCCGAACTCCTCAAGCAGGCCGAGGGTGACCCCGTAGCAGCCCCCGTAGCGGCCCACGTCCTCGCCCATGATGAAGACCCGCTCGTCCTTGAGCAGCGCCTCGCGCAGCGCGGCGCGCAATGCCTCGCGATAGCTGACCGGCTTGACTTCCTGGGCGGTTACGGTCTTCATGTCGGCCTCGGGCTGTAGACGAACTTGGTCAGGTCTTCCACCGGCTCGGTGTCAGCGGCTTCGGCCGCGTCGATCGCCTGGGCTATCTCCGCGGCGATCTCCTTCTCGAGCACCTCAAGGTCGTGGTCGGTCAGCTGCCCGCTCTGCTTCAGGTGCGCCGTCAGCGCGGTGATCGGGTCGCGTGCCTTCCACGCCTCGATCTCGGCCTTGTCCCGGTAACGGTCCGGGTCGTACATCGAGTGCGCGCGGAACCGGTAGGTGCGGAGCTCAAGGAAGTGCGGACCGCCACCGTCGCGCACCGCCTCGGCGGCGCGCCGGGCGGCGTGCTCCACCGCCAGGACGTCCATCCCGTCCACGGCCCAGGAGACCATGCCGTAGGAGCCAGCCCGCGCGGCCAGGTCCGTCTCGGCATGCGCCCGCTCCAGCGCGGTGCCCATCGCGTAGCCGTTGTTCTCGCAGCAGAACAGCACCGGCAGGTCCCACAGCGCCGCCAGGTTCGCGGACTCGTGAAACTCGCCCTCGGCCACCGCCCCGTCACCGAAGAAGCAGGCAGTCACCCTGCTGATGCCGCGCATCTTGTCCGCGAGCGCCATTCCCACGGCGAGCGGCAGCCCGCCGCCCACGATCGCGTTGCCGCCGTAGAAACGCCGGCCGGCGTCGAAGATGTGCATCGAGCCGCCGCGCCCGCGGCTGCACCCGGTCACCTTTGCGAACATCTCGGCCATCAGCGAGTCCATGCTGACGCCACGGGCCAGCGCGTGCCCGTGCTCCCGGTACGTGGCCACCACCGGGTCATCAGGGGTGAGCGCCTGGCAGACGCCGACGGCGACCGCTTCCTCGCCGATGTACAGGTGCAGGAATCCCCTGATCTTGGCGGCGCTGTACAGCTCCACGCACTGCTCCTCGAACCGCCGTATGCGCAGCATCTCGCGGAGCAGGTCGAGGCGGTGCCTGCCCTCGTCGGGCACCGCTCCCGCGGTGCGCCGCCTGGTCATCGTCCACTCTCCAAGGTCGATACGTCACCTTCGGGCAGGCCCAGTTCCCGTGCCTTGAGCAGCCGCCGCATGATCTTCGCGCTGCGGGTCAGCGGCAGGCTCCCGGCGAACTCGAGCTCCTTCGGCGCCACCGCGCCAAGCCGCTTGCGGCCGAACGCGATCAGCTCAAGCCGCAGTTCATCGCCTGGCTGGTAGCCGGGCTTGAGCGTGACGAAGGCCTTGACGATCTCCCCGGCCACCGGGTCCGGCTTGCCGATCACGCCGGCCGCCGCGACCGCGGGGTGCTCCATCAGGACGCTCTCGACTTCGAACGGGCCGATGAGGTGCCCGGCGGACTTGATGACGTCGTCCGCGCGGGCCACGAACCAGAAGTAGCCGTCGCTGTCCCGCCGGGCGATGTCGCCGGTCAGGTACCAGCCCCCGGCGAACGCCTCCGCGTACCGCTGCTCGTCGTGCAGGTAGCCGCGGAACATCGACGGCCAGCCCGGCCGCAGCGCGATCTCGCCCTCGGTATCCGGATCGGTGAGCACCTCCACCTGACCGCCGGTCACCTGCGCCCGGCCGTCCTCGCCCCGCCGCAGCAGCACCGCCTCAACCCCGGGCAGCGGCCTGCCCATGGATCCGGGCCGGATCTCCATCGACGCGAAATTGCTGATCATGATCGCGCCGGTCTCGGTCTGCCACCAGTTGTCGTGCACTGGCATCCCTAGCGCCTCGACGCCCCAGACGACCACCTCCGGGTTGAGCGCTTCGCCGACGCTGGCGACCAGCCGCAGCGCGGACAGGTCGTACTGGTGAGCCAGTTCCGCGCCGTGCCGCATCATCATCCGCAGTGCGGTCGGTGCCGTGTACCAGATCGTCACGTGCTGGTCGGCCAGGACCTCGTACCAGCGCTTGGCGTCGTACTCGCCGGCGTCGGTCACCAGCGTGGCGCCATGGGTGAGCGGCGCGATGATCCCGTAGGAAGTGCCGGTGACCCAGCCCGGGTCGGCCGTGCACCAGAACACGTCACCGGCCCGCAGGTCAAGCGCGAACGCGGCGCTCGCGTGGTGGGCCACCACGGCCTGGTGGACGTGCATGGCGCCTTTCGGCTTGCCGGTCGTGCCGCTGGTGAAGTGGAGCAGCGCCAGGTCCTCCGGATCGGTTGACGGGATCTCGAACTCGGCGGACGCGGCGGCCATTGCCTGGGCGAGCGAGAGCGTGCCGGGCGGGACAGGCCCGGGTCCGGTGATTAGCACGTGCTCCAGGCCGGGCAGGCCTTCGCGGATTCCCGCCACCTTGCGCTCGTACAGTTCCCGGCTGGTGACCAGCACCCGCGCGTCCCCCAGCGCCAGCCGGTCGCGGATCGGCTCCGGCCCGAACGCCGCGAACAGCGGGCTGAACACGCTCGTGTTCTTCAGCGTCCCCAGCGCCGTGAAGTACAGTTCCGGGACCCGGCCGAGCAGGGAGAACACCCGGTCGCCCTTGCCCGTGCCGAGGCCGCGCAGCACGTTGGCGAACCGGTTGGTCGCATCGCGCAGGTCCCGGTAGGTGTAGTCGGTGACATCGCCGTGGCGGCCGATGCACCGCAGCGCCACCGCGCGGGCCAACGGCCCCGCGGCATGCCGGTCCACGGCCTCATAAGCGATGTTCAGGCCCCCGCCGGGCAGGCCGTTCAGCTCCTGCCGGGCCCGGGACCAGGAGAATTCCGCGCACGCGCGCTGGTAATCCCCGAGATTGAAACGCCCCGCCGCGGACGGCGGCTTCGTGATCCGGTCCCACGTCATCGCCGGGCCTTTCACTCGCTGATCTGTAAAGCGTCTCGCCGGACCAACGGACGGGGAGAGAGGCGTTGGGCAGCAATGTGGTGGCCGTTGGTCCTTTCTTGCCGCAGCGTGATCCCCGTGACCCCGCGGGAACGCCGTTCCCGGCGGTGGATGCCCGGACGCCCGAGCAGACCGCGCTCATCGCCGCGCTGCGCCGTTACGAGCGCGCCAGGTCCGCGCTGAAGGGACGCCGTTGACGCCCGCTCCGAGACCGAACTGCGGCGCGCGATCGTGGCCGCGGAACGCACAAGGCTCAAGGCGGCGTGACCGGGGCCGGCCTTGGCTTGAGCAGCGCGTGGATCGCGTGCGCCGCCGGCGATAGCGGCGCGTCGCGGCGCAGCAGGTAGACCAGGCGCGTTTGCCTGGGCGCCAATGAGACGACCGCGGCGCCGCGCGGACCACCGAGCAGGGCCACCGGGCGGGGCAGGATGGCGGTCCCGGCGCCGGCCAGAACCAGGTACAGGGCCGAGCCGCGCGGCGTCACCTCAACCGCGGGATGGACCTCCAGGCCGAGCCGGTTGCCTTCGCGGGTGAGGAAATCCCGGATCGCCGTCCCGGGCGGGCCGGTGATGAGGTCCATCCGCAGCAGGTCCGCCACTGCCAGCGCGCCCGCCGCCGGCGGCGGCATGCCCGGCGGCAGCACGGCGACCAGTTCCTGTTCCATGACCGGCTCGCCGATGACGTCCTTGCCCGCGGCCACCTCGTCGGTCAGTCCCAGTTCCGCGTCGCCCGCGCGGACAGCGTCCCTGACATCCTCGGATGCCTCCGCCTGGACGACGCGCACCCGCACCCGGGGATGGCGCCGGCGGAACCGCCCGATAACCGGCGCCAGGGGGTCAAGCAGCATGCCGGGCAGGCTGATGATGTCCAGCCGCCCGGCGATGAGTCCCGTCACGGCATCGACCCGGGCCCGGGCCGTGTCTAGCTCACGCATGATCATCCGGGCCGACTGAGCGAACTCCGTGCCTGCTTCCGTTAGCCGCACGCCGCGCGGCAGCCGGTGGAACAACAGGGCGCCAAGGTCCTTCTCCAGGCCCTTGACAGCGGCGGACAGCGCGGGCTGGGAAACGTGCAGGGCGGCCGCCGCGGACGTGAACCCGCCATGGTCGATGACGGCGAGGAAGTACTCGAGTTGTCGCCGCTCCATCCGCGCTCCACGGCTTATGCCATAAGAAAAGCTGATCGGCACCAAGCGTAATCGGTATTTGTCCTATGGGCGATGGGCCGGGATGCTCCGGATAGGAGGCACCGCCTGATGGCGCCGCGAACGAGGAGGACGACCGTGTGCGATCCGCTGGAGGCAACGACACCCTCCGTTCAGCTTGAATCCACCGCAGCAGACCGGCCGGGGATGTCACGGCGCCGGGTGCTTGGCACCATGGGCGGCGCCTCGGCAGGCCTCTTCGCGCTGGCCGACCTGCTGGGGCACGCGAGTCCCGCGCAGGCGGCGCCACTGGGCACAGCGGCACCGGATACAGGC
The DNA here is from genome assembly GCA_036391275.1 of Trebonia sp. GTDB lineage: Bacteria > Actinomycetota > Actinomycetes > Streptosporangiales > Streptosporangiaceae > Trebonia. The sequence goes on along the minus strand of DASWAE010000020.1, from coordinate 19,845 downwards.
GGGGCGTCGGTGATCCTGCTTGGCACCAACGGCGGGCCGCCCCCGCTGGCAGCCCGCTACGGGATCAGCAGCGCGCTGGTCGTGAACGGCAAGGTGTACGTCATCGACTGCGGGCGGGGGGCGCTGAGCCAGTTCGTGCGGGCGGGCCTGTCGCTCAAATCGCTCGCCGGGATCTTCCTCACCCACCTGCACTCCGACCATACCGTCGACTACTTCTCGTTCCCCTTGCTCTCGGCGACGACCGGCGCGTTCACCTCGACCGAGGTCTACGGGCCGGGCCCGGCAGGCGAACCGTCACTAGTGCCGAGCGCTCCCGGGCCCGTGCCGGGCATCGCCGGGCTCACCAGCCTGGCCAACCAGGCGTTCGCCGCGAGCACCACGTTCTTCAGGGCCGAGAACGTCGGCGCCGACCCGGCCAGCCTCGTCAACGTCCACGAGGTCCTGCCGCCCGCCAGCGCGGGCGCGTCACTCAGCACCCCGGCCCCGGTGATGGCGCCCTTCACCGTGCTGGAGACCAGCGACGTGAAGGTCACCGCGATCTGCGTTCCGCATGGCGCCGTGTACCCGGCCTACGCGTACCGGTTCGACACCGATCACGGCAGCGTCGTCTTCTCCGGTGACACCTCACCCACCCCGAACATCATCACGCTGGCCCAGGGCGCGGACCTCCTGGTGCACGAGGCGGTGGACCTGGCCGTGTACGCGGGACTGGGCCTGCCGCCCGCGCTGCTCGCGCACCTCCAGGCCGTGCACACCGACGTCACCAAACTCGGCCAGATCGCGGCCGAGAGCAGGGTACGCGCCCTGGTAGCGAGCCATCTCGGCCCCGGCGACCCGGCCATCCTGTCCGATGCGGGATGGCGGGCGGCACTGCGCGACAGCGCGAAGCAAGCCGGCTTCGGCGGCCCGATGCTCCTCGGCGCTGACCTGACGCGAATCCCGCTGCAGCGGCGCTGAGCTCAGCCGCCGCTGGGGGCGGATAGGTGGATGCGGCGGTTGCGGAGGGTGCGGGTGGGGGTGGTGGCTGTCAGGTCGGCGGGGCCCAGCCGATGTACTCGTCCGCCCGGCGGCTGAACAGCCACTTGCCGCTGACCTGCCGGAACACGTCGTAGTAGCGGGCGACGATCTGGACCGACCAGGCGCCGCCGTCGCCCTGGGCGATGAACACGACGTCGGTGGTGGCACGGGCCTCCTCGTCGTCCCAGCCGGTGATCACGACGTTGACCGGCATGTGCCGCTGCAGCCCCCTGGGCTTCCATTTATCCCACGATTGCCTGATGACGTCCGCGCCCTCGAAGACGCCCATCCCGGGCACTTCCAGGACCGCGTCTGCCGTGTACAGCGCCATGATGCCGTCGGTGTCGCCGGCGTCCTGGTGCTGCGCGTGCGCGGCGATGGCGGTGTAGACGCCCGCGAACACCTCGGCGTAACTGGTCACCGGCGCCACTACTTGATCGCGACCGGGCTGAGCGGCGTGCCCACCGCGCCGGTGACCAGGAGGCCGTTGGCGACGAAGAGGAACTCCCAGACCCCGTCGGCCGCGCAGTCGGCCTTCAGCGCCTCGAAGTCGAACATCTCGCCCAGGGTCAGCCCGATGTCGCGGATCATCACCTGGTGCACCGGGATGGTGGCACCGGGCACCGGGGTGGGCCAGACCTCGCCGTTGGACTGGTCCAGGGCCAGCGCGGCGATCTCACTGCCGTGGATCCACCGGCACAGGTCCAGGCCGGGACCGGGCGTCGGGCCCACGTACTTCTGCCGGTCGCCCTCACGGAAGTACTTGGTCCAGCCGGTGCGGACGCACACGATGTCACCCGACTCGACCCGCACCCCCTGCCGCTCCTGGGCCGCCTCCACGTCGGCGGTGGTGATCTCGTAGGAGTCCGGCAGCACCTCCACACCCTTCAGCCCGGCGATGTCCAGCAGCACGCCGCGGGAGACGAGCTTGGTCGCCACCTGGGCGATGTCGTTCCTGGAGGCGCCCTGGAAGTTGTTGAGCGCCTTCGCGGGCATCCCGTTGTAGAAGTAGCCGTCGTAGCCGACGTGGGCCAGCCCGTCCCACTGGGTCGAGGCCTGCAGGCCCATGATGATGATGTCGTCGGCCGCGATCTGGCCGTCCTTGGCGTAGGACGAGTCCGACGGCAGCAGGGTGAACAGGTGATGCGGGTTGCGCCGCCAGCCACCGGGCGGGAACGGGCCGTCCTTGTCGAACGGGATGCCGCAGTCGATCGCCTTGCCGGTGCGCACCATCTTCGCCGAGGCGACCAGCTTCTCCGAGGTGATGAAGTTGAGCGTGCCGATCTGGTCGTCGGCGCCCCAGCGTCCCCAGTTGGACAGTTCCTTGCCGAGTTCGTGATGCGGCCACACGGTGGTGTCGGTCATCTTTGGCCTTCCTCTCAGAATCGGTGTGACATGTAGCGGGCCGGACGGGCCGCCGCGCGCAACTGGTCCATGCCCTCGGACGGGTCGCCCGCCATCCGGGTCACTCCCCCTCCTCACCGGGGAAGAGCCCGGCGTAGTCGCTCTTGGCGGCGGCCTCCATCATCTGAATCAGCTTGGGCCGCCCGAGGGAGTTGAGCAGGAAGGCCTTGGGCTTGCCGGGGATGTTGCTGCCGAAGAAGTAGCTCTGCTCGTTGAACGGCGACATGGTGATCGCGGCCTCGTTGACCATCGTGGTCCACTCGTCCTCGAGCGCCTTCGGCGCCTCGATCACCCGGTGCCCGTGCTCGCGGGCGAACTCGAGCAGGGCGGCGACGAAGTCCGACTGGTCGCCGTTGTAGCGCGGGTTGTTGCCCGCGCCGCCGTGCGGCCCACCGGGGAAGAAGAAGTTCGGGAAGTGATGGGCCATGATGCCGAGGTAGGTGAGCGGCCCGCCGGCCCAGTAGTCGTTGAGCAGCAGGCCGTCCCGGCCGACGACCCCGAGCCGCCGCAGCGCGCCGGTGCCGAAGTCGAAGCCGGTGGCCCAGACGATGATGTCGAACTCCCGCAACCCCTCCGCGGTCTCGATGCCGGTTTCCGTGACCGCGGTGATCGGCGTCTCGTTCAGGTCGACCAGCGATACGTTCGGCCGGTTGTACGCCTCGAAGTAACCGGTGGCGTACGGGGGGCGCTTGCCCGCGTAGCCGTGGTCTTTCGGTATCAGCTTCTCCGCTGTCACCGGGTCCTTGACGACGGCGCGGATCTTGCCGGCGACGAAGCGGGACCACTCGGCGTTGGCGGCCGGGTTGAGCGTCATGTCCTGGTAGTTGGAGATGATCTTGCCGAACCCGCCGAGCTGCCAGACCCGCTCGTAGAACGCCTGCCGCTCCTCGGGCGAGTCGTCGAAGGTCTTCTTGTCCGAGTGCTGGTGCAGGAACCCGGACGGCGACTTGCCGCACGTGTCGCGGATCCGCTCGAAGCCCGCCTTGAGCTCGGCCTGCTCCTCGGGGGTAATCGGCCGGTTGTGCAGCGGGGTGACCCAGTTCGGCGTGCGCTGGTACACCGTCACCGAGGAGGCCACGGGGGCGACGACCGGGATGACCTGCACGCCGCTCGACCCGGTGCCGATGACCGCGACCCGCTTGCCCGTGAAGTCCACCTCGGTGTCCGGCCACAGGCCGGTGTGGTAAGCCTCGCCGCGGAAGCTCTCCCGCCCCGGGACGTTCGGATAAAACGGGACCGACAGCACGCCGGTGGCTGCCACCACGTAGCGCGCCCTGGCGGTGTACCCGTCCTGCGCGGTGACCTGCCAGGTCGCCGACTCGTTGTCCCAGACGGCGGACGTGACCCTGGTGTCGAACCGGATGTGCCGGCGCAGGTCGAACTTGTCGACCACGTGGTTGAAGTAGCGCTCGTTCTCCGCCTGGCCGGCGAAGTGCTCGGTCCACTCCCACTCCTGGAACAGCTCCCGCGAGAAGAAATAGCCGTAGGTGTAGCTCTCCGAGTCGTAGCGCGATCCGGGGTAGCGGTTCCAGAACCAGGTGCCGCCGACACCGGAACCCTGCTCCACCAGCTGCACCGAGTAGCCGGCCGCACGGGCCAGGTACAGCTGGTAGATACCGGTCACGCCCGCGCCGATGACGATGATGTCGAGGTCCGCGGTCTGGTCCTGCCCCATTGATGATCTCCCTACAGCTGCACGACGATGGTCTTGGTGGCGGTGTAGGCGTCGAGCGCCTCGATGCCCTTCTCGCGCCCGTAGCCGGACTTGCGGAAGCCGCCGAACGGCAGTTCCACGCCGCCGCCGGCCCCGTAGGTGTTGACGTAGACCTGCCCGCCGTCCACCTGCGCCGCGACCCGGTGCGCGCGCGCCAGGTCCCGCGTCCACACCGCGCCGATCAAGGCGTAGTCGGTGCCGTTGGCCAGCGCGACCGCCTCCTCCTCCGAGCCGAAGGTGGTGACGGTGATTACCGGGCCGAAGATCTCCTCCTGGGCGATCCGGGCGGCCGGGTCCACCCGGTCGATCAGCGTGGGGTTGAAGTAGGCGCCGCCGCTAATGCCGTCGGGCTCGGCGACGGTGCCGCCGTAGACGATGTCGGCGCCCTTGGCCTCGCCCTTGGCCTCGCCAAGGGCGGACTCGACGTAGCCGCGCACCCGGTCCTGCTGCTTGCGGGACACCAGCGGGCCGAGGTCAGGGTCGGTGATGCCGGGGCCGATGGTCACCGCGCGGAAGCGGTCCGCGATGCGCTGCAGCACCTGGCCATGCACCCGTTCGTCTACCAGCAGCCGCGACCCGGCTGAGCAGGTCTGCCCGGCGTTCTGCAGGATCACGTTGGCCGCCGTCGTCGCCGCCCGCTCGACGTCCGCGTCGGCGAACACCAGGTGGGCCGACTTGCCGCCGAGCTCAAGCGTCACCGGCACCACCCGCCGGGCGGCGGCGCCCGCGATCAGGCTGCCGACCTCGGTCGAGCCGACGAAGCTGAGGTGGTCGACCCCCGGGTGGGCGGCGAGCGCGGCCCCGGCCTCCGGCCCGAGCCCGGTGACCACGTTGACCACGCCCGGCGGGAAGCCCGCCGCGGCCGCCAGCCGGGCGAGGAAGACCGCGGTGCGCGGTGTCTCGTCGGCCGGCTTGAGCACCGCGCAGTTGCCGGTGGCGACGGCAGGCGCCACCGCCCGGCCGAACAGCTGCATCGGGTAGTTCCAGGCGACGATGTGGCCGGTGACCCCGAGCGGCTCGCGGCGGGTGTAGGCGTGCAGGTCCGGCCGGAGCGGGATGCTGAGGCCGTAGTACGACTCGATGACGTGGCCGTAGAAGCGGAAGTAGCGGGCGCACACCCGCGCGTCGTTGCGCGCCTGCGACAGCGGCTTGCCGCTGTCCTCGCTCTCCAGCCGGGCGAGCGTCTCCACCTCGTCGTCGACCAGCCCGGCCAGCCGGGACAGCAGCTCGGAGCGCTGCTCGGGAGTGGCGGCCCGCCACGCCGGGCTGGCACGGCGGGCCGCCGTCACGGCCTGGTCGATCTCCTTGTTGCCCGCCCGCGCCACGTGGCCGAGGGTGGCGCCGGTCGACGGGTCGATGTTCGGGTACGTCTCCGCCGATCCCACCGGTTCCCCGTCGATGAAGGACCCGGTGACCCAGTCAGGCACGGGGATCGCCCGGCACCAGGTGGGTGGTGAAGCCCCAGGGGACGTTGATGCTGGTGTCCGGGTCGGTCACCAGGAAGTCCTCGGTTCGCGAGCGGATGCCGACGCCCTGGGACTTCAGGTGCTCGGCGGCGCGGTCCAGGTCGGCGACCTTGAACGTGAGCGAGTGGTAGGTGTCGCTGGGGGCGGTGCTGGTCCAGTCGGCGTAGGCGGCGGTGCCCTGGTCGGGCACCGCGACCTGCAGCACCGAGTCGGACAGGGCCACGTAGCTGGCGGCGGCGCCGATCACCTCGTCGCGCCCCTCGTGGAAGACGGTGCCGCCGAGCGCGTCGACCAGCGTGTGCAGCGCGCGCTTCGGGTTGTCGGTGAGCAGCGTGTGGTAGGCGCACCGCACCAGGCCGAGCGGGCCCTCGGGGGCAGCGGCCGCCGTCCAGCCGGGCGCGTTGCGGTGGTCGAGCTTGAACGGGAAGTCGGGCAGGAACTCGTGCCGCAGGCCGGCCGACTCCGGGGTGGTGAAGTAGATCGGCATCGCGCCGCTGCCCGCCGACCGCGGCGCCGTCTCGCCCTCGGCGGGCTTGCCGAACTGATCGACCATGGCGATGTCCGCGCCCCGCAGGGCCTGGTACACGGCCTCGGGGTTGTCGTCGAACCAGCCGATCGTCTTCAGGTGCGGCTTGTCCACCGACGCGTACTGCTGCACGCCGTTCAGCACGTACAGGGTCGGCTGGATGGTGTCCATCAGCACGTCCGCCATCGGGGTGAACGTCGAGTAGCTGGTGGGGTAGTTGCCGGTCTCGCGGCCCTTGAACGTCTCGTAGATGTTGGTGCTCTGACAGCCGAACACCCGCTCGAACCAGGCCTCCACCTCGCCCAGGTCGGGCGCGTGGAAGCTGGGGTGGTACATCCGCGTGATGCGGAACTGGTCCGTCATGCTGACCTCCTCGTCGAAACGGTTACCGGGCCCGTGCTTCATGTGCCCGTGGTTATGAGGCTGGGGGGCGGGCGATGCCGAGGTGCTCGCGCAGCGTCGTTCCGGCGTACTCGCGCCGGAACAGGCCCCGCCGCTGCAGCTCAGGGACCACCATCCGGACGAACTCCTCGAACGCGCCGGGCAGGTGGGTGGCGGCGAGGACGAACCCGTCGCAGGCGCCGGAGTTGAACCACTCCTCCATCTGGTCCGCGACGGTGGCGGCGGTGCCGACGAACCGCGGCCCCTGCAACAGGGTGGCACGGTGCGCGGCCAGGTCGCGGACGGTCACCTCACGGCCGAGATGCTGGCGCTGCGCGATGGCCAGGCTGCGGATGCCCCCGCTCGCCGCCATCATCTCCTCGGTCACCACGTCGTCCAGGTCGTGCCGGGCGAAATCGTAGTTGAGCAGCTCAGACAGCAGCGCGAGGGAGGCCACCGGGTGCACGTAGGCGTCGAGGAACAGCCGTTCCTTCTCCTCAGCGATCGCCTGGGTCTCCCCCGCCACCACGTACGCCATCGGCAGCACCTTGACCGAGTCGGGGTCGCGCCCGGCCGCCGCGATCTGCGTCTTCTGGTCCTGGTAGTGCCGCTGCGCCACGTCGAGCCCTGGATCGCCGGTGAAGATCATGTCCGCCCAGGCGGCCGCGAACGCGCGGCCCCGGCCGGAGGCGCCGGCCTGCAGGATGACCGGCCTGCCCTGCGGGGTCCGCGGCACGGTGAGCGGGCCGCGGACGGAGAACCAGCGGCCCTTGTGGTTGACCTCGCGGACCTTGGCCGGGTCGGCGAACTCGCCTGACTCCTTGTCCATGATCAGCGCGTCGTCGTCCCACGAGTCCCACAGGGCGGTGACGACCTCGAGGAATTCATCCGCCTTGTCGTAGCGCTCGTCGTGGTCCATGTGGGTTTCCACGCCGAAGTTCTGCGCCTCGGAGTCGTTGACCGACGTGACCACGTTCCACGCCACCCGGCCGCCGGACAGGTGGTCGAGGGTGGCGAAGGTGCGCGCCACGTGGAAGGGCGGGTAGTAGGTGGTGGAGTAGGTCGCCCCGATGCCGATCCGGGAGGTCGCGCCGATGATCCCGCCGAGGACGGCGGTCAGGTCGAGCTTGACCGGCCGGGCGCCGTAGCGGACCGCCTCGCTGACGGAATTGCCGTACACGCCGGGCATCGCCAGCCGGTCGTCGAAGAAGACGGCGTCGAACTTGCCTTCCTCGAGTACCTTCCCGATGCGGGTGTAGTAGTCCATGGTGAGGAACCCGGGGTCGGCCGACGGGTACCGCCAGGATCCTGAGTAGACGGTGACGTTGCCGGCCTGCATGAAGCCGACGAGGGTCATCTGGCGGGTCATCGGGCGACCTCATTTCCTGACAGGCCGAGCAGCTCGGCTCGCTTGGCGACCGTGGCGGCGTGCCGCAGGTGCGCGGCGTCGACCAGCATCCCGTCGAGGCCGCTGGCCCCCCGTCCGGCCGACTCGGCCGCCCGGTACGTCGCCACCAGCCGCTGCGCGTGCGCTATCTCTTCCGGGGTCGGGGAGAACGCGGCGTTGGCGAGCTCCACCTGGCTCGGGTGGATCGCCCACTTGCCGAGAAAGCCCATGGCGGCGGCGCGGTCGCAGGCGACGCGGTAGGCGCCGGGGTCCTTGTAGTTGGGGAAGGGCGCGTCGATCGCGTCGATGCCGGCCGTGCGCGCGGCGACCACGATCCGGGCCCGGGCGTAGTGCCAGATGTCGCCGGGGAACTCGACGAGGGGGTCGAAGTTGGTGTCCACCCGCGCGCCCTGGGATGCGGAGAAGTCGCCGGCCCCGAAGATGATCGCCTCAAGCCGGTCGCTGGCGGCGGCGATCTCGTCCACGTGCTGCAGGCCCTCGGTCTCCTCGATGAGCACTTCAAGCGCGATCCGCTTGCGCAGCCCGAGCGTCTCCTCCAGCTGGGTGAGCAGGGTGCCGACCCACCAGACATCCCGCGCCCGGCGGACCTTGGGCACGATGATCACGTCAAGCGCCTCGCGGGCGGTGGTGACGACCTCGATGACGTCGCCGTAGGCCCAGCGGGTGTCGATGCCGTTCATCCGGATCGCGCGGGCGGTGCGCCCCCAGTCGAGGTCGCGCAGCGCCCGGGCCGCCTGGCCGCGCGCCTTCTCCCTCATCGCGGGCGCGCAGGCGTCCTCCAGGTCGAGGAACACCAGGTCGGCACCGGAGGCGGCGGCCTTGGCGAACATGTCCTCGTTGCTGGCGGGGGTGGCGAGCTCCGACCGGCGCGGCCGCGGGGTAGGCAATGGAGAACTCCTTTCTATTGATGTTTCTGGTTTTCTTGGACTGTGTGGCTGGGGCAATAGAAAGGAGTTCTTAGATCACTCCTTGCTCGTGCAGTTCGGCCAGGCGGCCGCCGTCGAGGCCGAGGAGCTCCTGGTAGACCTCGGCGTTGTGCTCGCCGAGCCGCGGGCCCAGGTGGGTGACGGCGCCCGGGGTGGCGGAGAAGCGGGGCACCGGTGCCTGGATCCGCATCGAGCCGAGTTCCGGGTCGTCGACCGGCTGGTAGGTGCCCCGTGCGCGCAGCTGCGGGTCGTCGAGTAGCTGCTCGGCGTCGTAGACGGGCGCGGCCGCGACGCCCGCCTTCTCGAAGACGGCCAGGGCCTCGGCGAGGGTGCGCTGGCCGATCCAGCCGGCCATGATCGCGTCGATCTCGGCCGCGTTCCGCAGCCGCTGCTGCGCCTCGGCGAACTTCGGGTCCTCGGTCAGCTCCGGCCGGCCCACCGCCCGCAGCGCCCGCATGGCGATCGTGGGGGCGCTGCCCGACATCGCCAGCCACCGGCCGTCGCTGGTCCGGTAGGTGTTGCGCGGCGCGCTGATGTCCCACCGGTTGCCGGTCCTGACCGGGATCGTGCCGAGCTGGTCGTAGGTCAGCACCGACTGCTCGAGCAGCCGGGCGAGCGGCTCGATCAGGTTGATGTCGATCAGCTGGCCGGTGCTGCCGTGGATATCGCGGTGGTAGAGCGCCATCATGACCGCGTAGGTGGCGGTCAGCCCGGCCACGCCGTCCGCGAGCATGAAGGACGGGAGGGTCGGCGGGCCGTCCGGTGTCCCGGTCAGGTGCGCGAAGCCGCTCATCGCCTCGCCGAGGGTGCCGAAGCCCGGCCAGTCCGACTTGGGACCGCCTGCGCCGTACCCGGTGACGTGGACCATGACAAGGCCGGGGTTGGCGGCGGCGAGGCTCTCGTACTCCAGGCCCCACGTACGCAGGGTGGACGGGCGCAGGTTCATGATCAGCACGTCGGCCTGCCGGGTGAGCGACCGCAGCAGGTCACGCCCCGCCGCGAGCCGCAGGTTCAGGGTGACGCACTTCTTGTTGCGGGCCACGCTCTTCCACATCAGCCCGATCCCGTCCCGCTGTGCCCCCCATTGCCGCAGCGGGTCGCCGCCGTCCGGCTGCTCGACCTTGATCACCTCGGCCCCCTGCTCGGCCAGCCACGTCGCGATCAGCGGCCCCGCCGCGAGGGTGGCGGCGTCGATCACGCGCAGGCCGGCGAGGGCGCCGTCGGTCACTGAGGACTCCTGGTCGAGGGCGGTGCGAAGCGGGCGGTCAGGAAGCACGGGAACGGGTCACGGTGGTGCCCGGGGGCGGGCCGGTGGAGCCCGCGACGCGCAGCTCGGCGGGCACGACGTGCGGTCCCGCCGCGGGCGGCCTGGTGCCGGCCTCCCGGGCGTCAAGCGCGCGCAGCAGCAGGCGGGCGGCGATGCGCGCCAGCCCCGCGTACGAGACCTGGATCATGGTCAGCGGCGGGTCGGCGAGGACGAACCAGTCGGGGTCGCCGTAGACCACCAGGGACAGGTCGCCGGGGAGGCGGCGGCCGCTGCGGCGGACCGCGTCGGCGGCGCCGACCGACAGCGAGCCGCTGCCGACCACCAGCGCGGTGAACGGGACGCGGCCGGTGAGCAGTTCGCAGGTTGCCGCCCTGCCGTTCTCCTGGGTTGGCTCGACCAGCCGCATGGTGATCCGGCGGGGATCGAGCCCGGCCCGCGCGACACCACGGCGGATGCCGCGCAGGCGGATGGCCCCGTTGGACAGTTCCCTGGGAGTACCCAGGTAGGCGATCTCGGTGTGACCGAGCTCGGCCAGGTGCACGACGCTGTCGGCCAGCGCCTGCTCGTCATCGCTCAGCACGCTGGGCACGTCGATCCCGGACAGCCGGTGCAGCTCCACCACCGGGAGCTCGGCCAGCAGGCTCCGGGTCTCATCGAGCAGGTGCGTGCTCGGCGAGATGACCAGCCCCGCGATCCTGGTGCCAACCAGGTCGCGGAGCTGCTGGTACTCACGCTCGGCGTCGTTCTCGGTGATGGCCAGGATCATCTGGGTGCCGGCCGCGGACAGCAGCCTGGCGCACTCGGCGGCGACCGCCGAGTACGCCAGGGTGTCCACGTACGGGATCACGAATCCGACGAACGCGCGGCTGGTGCTCGCCGACAGCGCCCGGGCGAGGCGGTTGGCGACGTAACCCCGCTCCTCCGCGTGTGCCCGGATGCGGTCGGCGAGCTCCCGGCGAACCGAGGGGCTGCCGTTCAGCGCGCGGGATATCGTCGCGGTGGAGACGCCCAGGTCACGGGCCATCTCCACCACGCCGACCGACTTACGCCGCCCGCGGGACGCCATCCAGCGCTCCTTGATCGCCGCTTGCCGCATGCCAGTCCTGCTAGGAGACGCTCATCTTGAGCGTCGAGACATTGGCCGGGTTGCAGTCGAAGGTGCCGGGCTGGACCGGGTCCACCCGGTTCCACACGCCGTTCTGCAGCTGCACGAGCACCTGGCAGTTGGATCCCACGTGGTGGCTGATGTCCGTCGGGCCGATGAGGCCGCTGGCGTTGAACGCGGTCTCGTCGTTGTTGAGCACGTTGAACAGCGCCGCCCGGTCCAGCGTCTTGCCGCTGGCCACCACCTTGTTCACCGCGTCCTGGAACAGCAGGGCCATGATGTAGGAGCCGAACGCGTTGTTGTTGAAGTTGGCCTGGCCGCCGAGGTCGGTGATCAGCTTGTCCAGCAGGGGGTTGGCCTTCTGGTCGCTCAGGTACGGCAGTTCAAGCAGGCTCGCGTAGGTGCCGTTCACGGTCGCGCCGCCCAGCTGGGCGAAGGACGGGTCGTAGCAGCCCGAGTTGCACTCCCAGACCTTGACCGAGTTGACCCCCTGCAGCTGGGCTTCCTTGCGCAGCAGGACCATGCTCTGGGTGGTCGTGTCGTCATAGACGAACGTGGAGCCAGAGGCCTTGATCTGCTGGATGAACGGGGTCAGCGCGCTCTGCGGCACCCCGCCGCTCAGCGGGTAGAAGCCCTGGCCGTCCTTCTTGATGCCGATGTTGCTCTCCGCCTGGAACAGGGGCACCTCGGTGAGCTTGAACGTCGGGTCGTCGGTGTCGTACATCCAGATGCCGTGCAGGCCCGGGTTGTGCGCCACCAGGTAGCGGGTGTCGCCGACCGGCACCTGATACGTCGACGGCGACTGCTTCGCCGTCGCGCAGTACGAGCCGACGCCGCCGATGCCGTAGGTGTCCGGGTCGCAGACCTCGGGCACGAAGGCGAAGGCAGCCAGGTTGGCGAGGCCGACCGCCTTGCCCGCGGCGTTCTTGCAGCCGTCCAGGTCGGACAGGTCCACCAGCGCGTTGGCGGAGGTGCCGACGAGGGCGAAGTCGTTCTGGCAGGCCTTGATGACACAGCTGGTGGTCGCGTTCGGGTTCAGCTGGCTGTCGCAGAAGTCGACCACCACCTGGTGCCCGTCAAGCCCGCCGGCGGCGTTGACCTCGCTCGCCCAGGCCTTGACCGCGTTCACCGAGTTCTTGAACAGGCCGGGGACGAGCGGGTTGTTGATGTCGGCGATCATGCCGATCTTGATGGTGGACGAGGTGATCCCGATGTCGGAAGCCGGGACGGTTCCGGTGGGAGCGGCTGCCGCCGAGGTCGACGCGGTCGACGGCGCCGACGTTGAGGCCGGCGCCGAGGAGGCCGGGGCCGACGAGCTGCTGGTGGAAGTACTGCACCCCGCCGCCACCAGGACCGCGGCCACCAGCGCGGTCATCATCCCGGCGACACGCGTCCGCCTGGGGGTCCGTCGTCCGTGGCCGCGGCCCGGCGATTCGTTGTTAGGTCTCATTGCTGTGCCCTCCACGACTTCCTTGCCTGTGAGGTTCGGCCCGGCGACGCCCCCGCGCCCCTGGCCACGGGGAGCGATATACCGAGCGGTCAGTAAAAATACAGAGGCGGAATGGTCTCCGCCGAATAGACGAAGGCCGGGGATGTAAACCTTTACATTTAGCCGCGGGGTGCTGCGGCGCAGAATGTAAACCTTTACAGCGGGGTAATTGTCAATGCCTGCCAACTGGGGGGTTTACCGGCTGGTTGTCTGCTGTTTCTAGCACGGCGCCTGTGGCCGATCAAGATCTTGGACTGACTGGTCGGCCGATTGTCCCGCTCAGCGGAACGATGTGACGGATCAGGTGTAGTTGCCGCCGTTGACGCCGATGACCTGGCCGGTGATGTAGCCGGCGTCGTCGGAGCACAGGAAGGCGGTGGCGGCCGCGATGTCCTCGGGCACGCCCAGCCGCCGGACGGGGCTGCGCGCGGCCAGCTGCCTGATGTTCTCCTCGCCGGCCGATCCCCGGGCGAACGGCGCGGCCATGAACATGGGGGTGACGACGGCCCGGGGCGGGATCGTGTTGACGGTGATCCCGTACTGGCCGAGTTCCAGGGCCAGCGTCTTGGTCAGCACCACCACGCCGCCCTTCGACGCCGAGTAGTGCGCCTGGGTCCGCGACCCGGACTGCGCGCTCGACGACGAGATGGTGACGATCCGGCCCCACCCGCCGGCGATCATGTCCGGCACCGCCAGCTGGAGGCAGTGGAACGTGCCGGTCAGGTTGACGGCCAGGACGCGCTCCCAGTCCTCGACGGTGATGTCGAGGAACGGCGCGTTCAGCGACAGCCCGGCGCTGGTCACCATGATCTCGATCGGCCCGAACTCGCCGCGGGCCACCTCCAGCGCCTTCTCCACCGCGGCCCGGGCGCTGACGTCGGCGGACACGCCGGCGACGCGCAGCCCCTCGCCGCGGAGTCCGCCCGCGGCCTCGTCCGCCGCGGCCTCGTCCAGGTCGAGCAGCGCCACGCTGGCGCCCCCGGCCGCGAGCCGGCGGACGATCGCCAGGCCGATGCCCGACGCGCCGCCGGTCACAACTGCCACCCTGCCCAACAGTTCCCCTCCCTTGCCGCACCGGCCGCAGGCGTCCCGGCCTTGCTGGCCGCCCGAGGCTGTGGTACGACTGGTTAAGTTAACTAATGTAATTTTTATACTGAAGATACGAGTTACCTGGCCGCCTGTAAAGGGCCGCGGCAGCAAGCTCCCCGCCCACGGGCCATCGCACAGGCAACGACGTACGCGGAGCAGACCCATGACCGACTTCACCGCCACCGACTACTTCAGCGACGAGTCCGTCGCGGCCGACACCTACCCGTACTTCGAGTTCCTCCATGAGGGACGCCGGGTCTGGCGGGAGCCCCACCACGGGGTGGTGATGGTGGCCGGGCACGCGGAGGTGCTCGCCGTGCTGCGGGACCCGGCAACCTTCTCCAACGTCAACATCGTGGCCGGGCCTGGCTTCAAGTTCCCGGTCGAGCTCACCGGCGACGACGTCACCGGCCAGGTGGAGCAGTGCCGCGACGCGGTGCCGATGGGCGACCAGATCATCACGTTCGACCCGCCGAAGCACACCGCGCACCGCGGGCTGCTGATGGGGCTGATCACGCCGAAGCGCCTCAAGGAGAACGAGGAGTTCATGTGGCGGCTGGCCGACCGCCAGCTCGATGTCGTGCTGCCGGACGGCCAGTGCGAGTTCATCGACGACTTCGCGCAGCCCTACACCCTGCTGGTCATCGCCGACCTGCTCGGGGTACCTGAGTCGGACCACCCGTCGCTGCTGCGCCGGGCGGGCGTCGGGCGGCGGCTGCTCGGCGACACCGGCGAGGACGAGGGCCGGCCCGATCACCCGCTCGATTTCCTTTACGGCTATTTCTCCGAGCGCATTGAGGAACTCAGGCGGGAACCGCGGGGTGACGTGCTGACCGGCATGGCCCGGGCGACGTTCCCCGACGGCTCGCTGCCGGAGCCGATCGACGTCGCGCGGATCGGGGCGAACCTGTTCTCGGCCGGCCAGGAGACCACGGTGCGGCTGCTGAGCACGGCGCTGCGGCTGATCTGCGACGAGCCGGGCCTGCAGCAGCGGCTGCGGGAGCACCGCGACCTCATCCCCCGGTTCATCGAGGAGACGCTCCGGATAGAGAGCCCGATCAAGGGCGCGTTCCGGCTGGCGCTGAAGACCACCACCCTGGGCGGGGTGGAGATCCCGGTCGGCAGCACGGTGATGCTGCTGCACGGGGCGACCGGCCGCGACCCGCGCCAGTTCGAGTGCCCGCACCAGCTCAACATCGACCGGCCCAACGTCCGCCAGCACATCTCGTTCGGGGCCGGCATCCATACCTGCCCGGGGGCCCCGCTGGCACGGGCCGAGGGACGCGTCGTCATCGAGCGCCTGTTTGACCGGACGAAGGAGATCCGCGTCTCCGCAGCCGTGCACGGGCCGGCCGGCGCGCGCCGGTACGACTACCTGCCGACCTACATGATCCACGGGCTGCGCAGGCTCAGCCTCGAGTTCGACTAAGGAGACCCCGCCATGGCCAAGGAATTCATCGTTTCCGGCGACAGCCACGTCGTCGAGCCAGTCGACCTCTACAAGACGCGCCTCCCTAAGAACATGCGCGACCAGGCGCTGTGGGAAGAGGACACGATCCTCGACGAACCGCTGGTGCCCGGCGGCCACACGCAGTTCCGCACGGTGCACACCGCGGGGTACGAGGGCTGGACCGTCTCCAGGTACCGCCAGTTCCCCGGCCCGACGCCGGACGGGCTGCCGTCGAGCATCCTGCGCGACATGGACCGGGACGGCGTCGACGCGACGATGCTGTTCCCCAACCTGTCGTTCTTCGCGCTGTACACCGACATCCACGAGCGCTCGATCGCGCACGCCCGGGTCTACAACGACTGGCTGGCCGAGACTTACCTGCCCTATGCCAACCGGATCCGGCCGGCCGCCGCCATCCCGACCACCGACGCGGCCGACGCGGTCAAGGAGATCGAGCGCGCGGTCCGGCTCGGCCTGACGACGCTCATCCTGCCGGAGATCCCGCAGCCGTTCCCGTACTGGGCGCCGGAGTACGAGCCGATCTGGGAGGCGGCCGAGGCGAACGGCCTGCCCGTCTTCATCCACGTGGCCTCCGGCGGCGTCGACTCCGCGGCCGGCACCTCGCACACCGGCAGCCAGGTCAAGGGCATCCTGACCGCGATGTCGATGGGCAAGCAGGAGCTCACCGGCGCCCTGCTGGCCGGGCGCACCATGGGCGGCGGCAGCACCGCCGCCGCCAGCCCGATGCGGATCATCGCGGACCTGGTCAGCGCGGGCGTATGCGAGCGGCACCCCAGCCTGCTGTTCAACGTGATCGAGTTCAACGCGGGCTGGCTGGCGAACTACATGGGCTCGATGGACAAGGCCTGGCGCACCGGCACCGGGCAGGACCCGCACTGGTGGCTCGGCTTCTGGGACGACGGGGTGGACCCGCACGACCAGAAGCTCATGGGCCGGCTGTTCAAGATCAACGACCGCTGGCCGTGGCCGCTCAAGCCGAGCGAGTACGTCAAGCGCAACTTCCGGGTCCAGTTCGCCGATGACCGGATCGCCGTCATGTCCCGGCACATCACCGGGCCGGAGACCATCTACTGGGGCAGCGACTACCCGCACGCGGAGGGCACCTTCCTCGGCAGCCAGGCGGTCATCGCGGAGCAGTTCGCGGACGTCCCCGACGAGGACCGCGCCAAGATCCTCGGCGGCAACCTGGCCAAGATCGTCGGCTTCGACGACTCGAAGAAGTTCGCCCCGGTGAACCCCCCGGCCCCGCCGGCCGTTCCCCCGCCGGCCTAACGGCGACCGGATGGTTGTGGCAACGAGCCGGTCATAGGCGGCTGGTTGCCACAACCATCGCCCCTTAGCCGCCGAGGGCGGCGAACCCCTCCCGGAGGAGGTCCACCAGGTCTGCCTGCCCGTCGACGGCGACCCAGTGCGCCACGGCGAGGCCCATGCAGTCGAGCGCCGCGGCTACCTTGACCGACAGGCCGATCGGCACCGGCCCGGTGACACCGTGCCGCTCGGCCAGCGCGGCCGTCAGCGGCGTGCGCCAGTCCGCCCGCTCCAGGTGAGCTCCCGACAGGGTGCGGGTGAACATCGCGAGCCGGCTGATCGCCTGCGCCCCGGCCGGGTTCCGCGCGTAGATCGGCACGACGAACGACTCGATCGCGCTGCGCAGGGCCGCCCAGTCGTCTTCCTCACGGGGCCGGGCCCGCAGCGCGTCCGCCATGCGCTCGACGTAGGCCTTGAGCGCCACCAGGATCGCCTGGTCCTTGGTGCGGAAGTAGCGCAGGAACGTACTGCGGGAAACGCCGCCCGCCGCGGCCATGTCGTCGAGCGTGACGTTGTCGTAGCCCTTCTCCACTACGAGCTCGTAGGCGGCCAGGCTCAGCTCGGCCTGCACGGCCGCGCGGGCGATCTCCCGTGACGCGGGGCGCACGGCCGGGGCTCCAGGTGACGACATGCACCAATCTTAGGGCCCGGTCTCCAGCAGGGTCTGGATCGCCGGGATCAGGGTGTCAAGCGGCTGGCTGGTCCGGAAGGCGACGACCGTGGCCCCGCCGGCGTCGCCTTCCGGCGTGCGCGGCGTGAACAGGCTGATGACCTGGTTCAGGGCCTGGTCAACTTCGCGGACGGGATCGGGGCTCTCGCCGCGGAGCCAGCGGCGCAGCACGTGGTTGTGGGCGGAGACGACGGCGGCGGCCATGAGCTCGGCCTGCAGGGCGGTGTACTCGGCGCGGCCGGCCATCCACGCGGTGATGAACTCGCGGAACAGCCGCTGGTAGCGGGCTACGCTGACGATCTCCCGGTCGCGCAGGGCGGGCACCGTGCTGGTGAGCGCGTACCGTCGCCGCGCGAGGTCGCCTTCGTCGAGGTAGTGCAGCAGGACCAGGCGCACGGCGTCAGAGACCGCGGCCAGGGCGGTGCTGTGGCTCGAGGACCGCAGCCGGTCGCGGACCTGGCCGAGGAGGCGGTCATGGTCGGGGAAGATAACGTCTTCCTTCGACCGGTAGTGCCGGAAGAAGGTCGCACGGCTCAGCCCGGCCCGCTCGGCGATGTCGTCCACGGTGGTCTGCTCGTAGCCGCGCTCGTTGAACAGGCCGATCGCGGCCTGTGCGAGCCGGTCGCGCGCGGTCGGCTTATCCATGATGCTTCATCATCCCCGCTCTCGGGTGCTGTCGCCACTTGCGGGACATTGCCTACTTGCAAGACATTGCCTACTTGCAAGACATTGCCGAGACTCAGTATCGTCTTACTGAGCCTCAGTTTCAACGTTGATGCTACCCACGCCTGGCCCTGGAGGACCCCCGTGACCACATCGATCGCCGTACCGGCTCGCCGTCCCGTGCTGGCCGAGAGGCTGCCGGCGGCCGTGAGCCGGACCTGGGTGACGGTCGCCGCCAGCGTCGCCCTCACCGCGCTGGCGGCGCAGGTAGCGATCCCCGTTCCCGGGTCCCCGGTCCCGGTCACCGGGCAGACCTTCGCCGTGCTGCTCACCGCGGCCGCGCTCGGCCCGGCCCGCGGCCTGGCCGCCCAGGCCATTTACCTGCTGCTCGGCGCCGTGGGGATGCCGGTCTTCGCCGGGGCGGGTCACGGTTCCGGTGTGGTCTTCGGCGCGACCGGCGGGTACCTGCTCGGGTTCCTGGTCGCGGCCGCCATCACCGGGTACGGCGCGCGCCGCGGCGCGGACCGGTCCCCGGTGCGGACCTTGCTGCTGTTCGCGCTCGCCTCGGCGGTCATCTACCTGATCGGCACCACCTGGCTCTGCCTTGACACCGGGATGAGCGCCAGCGCGGGGATCGCCGCCGGGGTGACGCCGTTCCTGCCCGGCGACGCGGCCAAGGCCCTGCTGGCCGCCGGGCTGCTGCCCGGCGCGTGGTGGCTGATGGGCCGGCGCACTGGTGACCTGGACGCGGGATGAGCGCGGAGATCGCGCACACGGGCGACGCCGCCGCGAACGAGTCGCCTGACCTGCATACGACGGCGGGGAAGATCGCGGACCTGGAGCGGCGGCGGCATGAGGCGGTGCACGCTGGTTCGCAGGCTGCCGTGGGGAAGCAGCATGCCAAGGGCAAGCTGACCGCCCGCGAGCGGATCGCCCTGCTGCTGGATGAGGGGTCGTTCACCGAGTTCGACGAGCTGGCCCGGCACCGGGCGCACGACTTCGGGATGCAGCGCAGCCGCCCTTACGGGGACGGGGTGGTGACGGGGACCGGCACGGTCGACGGCCGTCCGGTCGCGGTGTACTCCCAGGACTTCACCGTGTTCGGCGGGTCGCTGGGGGAGGTCTACGGGGAGAAGGTCGTCAAGGTCATGGACCACGCGGTGAAGGTGGGCTGCCCGGTCATCGGGATCTGTGACGGCGGCGGCGCGCGGATCCAGGAGGGGGTGGTCGCGCTGGGCCTGTTCGCGGAGATCTTCTTCCGCAACGTCCGCGCGTCCGGCGTGATCCCTCAGCTCAGCCTGATCATGGGGCCCGCCGCGGGCGGCGCGGTGTACTCCCCCGCGGTCACCGACTTCACCCTCATGGTCGACGGGACCAGCCACATGTTCATCACCGGCCCGGACGTGATCAAGACCGTGACCGGGGAGGAAGTCACCTTCGAGGAACTCGGCGGCGCCCGCGCGCACATGACCAGGTCCGGCGTCGCCCACTACCAGGCGGCCGATGAGGAAGACTGCATCGAGTTCGCCCGGCTGCTGCTGTCCTACCTGCCGTCGAACAACCTCGGCGAGCCGCCGTTCCTGCCCGCCGAACCGGACTACGGCATCTCCCCGGCCGATGAAGAGCTCGACACGCTCATCCCCGACTCCCCCGGCCAGCCCTACGACATCCACGCGGTCATCGAGACCGTCCTGGACGACGACACGTTCTGCGAGATCCACGCCGGGTTCGCCAGGAACATCGTCGTCGGCTTCGGCCGGGTCGCCGGCGCGCCCGTCGGGGTGGTCGCCAACCAGCCGATGCACCTGGCCGGCTGCCTCGACATCGACGCCAGCGAGAAGGCCGCCCGGTTCGTCCGTACCTGCGACGCCTTCAGCATCCCCATCTTGACGTTCGTCGACGTGCCCGGGTTCCTGCCCGGCGTCACCCAGGAATGGGCCG
>DASWAE010000019.1:0-8045 GCA_036391275.1 Trebonia sp. | reverse complement strand
GGTTGCCACAACCATCACCCCGGGAGCTGGCTGGGGCGCGTCCCTACTGACCCCTGTTCGGTCCGGTGACCAGCCAGCGAGCTTCGGCCTGGCGGTCAGGCAGCAGGTCCACCACGTCGTGCGGCTCAAGGCCACTGGGGTCAACCGTGAGCCCGACGTGCGGCAGGCGGTCAAGGCCCCATTGACCGGGACCGGCCGGTGCGGCTGTGTCTCGTGGGGAGGTGGCGGACGGGGCGGGGTCAGGCACGCCGGTGCCCGGGGTGAGGGACGCCACGACGCGGGACGGAAGCACGGACGGGAGGAGCGTGTTGGCTAGGATGGGACGCATCCCGCCGTTACCTGCTGCTACGCGCATCGCGCAGCGACGAGCCGTGAGGGCATCACATCATGACGGAGACTCCGAAGTTTTCCCCGGTAGGCCTGACCTTCGATGACGTGCTGCTCTTGCCGGCCCACTCGGAGCTGATGCCGAGCGAGGCGGACACGAGCACCAGGATCACCCGCAAGTACCGGCTGCGCGTCCCGCTCGTCTCCAGTGCGATGGACACGGTGACCGAGGCGCGGATGGCGATCGCGATGGCCCGCCACGGCGGGGTCGGGGTGCTGCACCGGAACCTGTCCGTCGAGGAGCAGGCCCAGCAGGTTGACCTCGTCAAGCGGTCGGAGGCGGGGATGGTCACCGACCCCGTCACCTGCGGCCCGGACGCGACGCTCGCGGACGTGGAGCGGCTGTGCGCGCATTACCGGATCTCCGGCGTGCCGGTCACCACCGATGACGGCATCCTGGTCGGCATCGTGACTAACAGGGACATCAGGTTCGAAAGCGACCTGTCCCGCCAGGTCAAGGACGTCATGACCGAGATGCCGCTGGTCACCGCCCCGGTTGGGGTGGCGCCGGAGCGGGCGCTCACGCTGCTCAAGGAGCACAAGATCGAGAAGCTGCCGCTCATCGATGAGGGCGGCCGGCTGCGCGGGCTGATCACCGTCAAGGACTTCACCAAGAGCGAGAAGTTCCCGCACGCAACCAAGGACGAGGGCGGCCGCCTGGTGGTCGGCGCCGCGGTGGGCGTCGGCGAGGACGCCAAGCTGCGCGCCCAGGCGCTCATCGACGCGGGCGTCGACTTTCTCGTGGTCGACACCGCGCACGGTCACGCGCAGTCGGTCCTTGACATGATCAGGCAGGTCAAGGCCAACACCGACATCGAGGTCATCGGCGGCAACGTCGCCACCCGCCAGGGCGCGCAGGCGCTGATCGACGCGGGCGTGGACGGCGTCAAGGTGGGCGTGGGCCCGGGGAGCATCTGTACCACCCGCGTGGTGGCCGGCGTCGGCGTCCCGCAGGTGACCGCGATCTACGAGGCGAGCAAGGCCGCCCGGCCGGCCGGCGTCCCGCTGATCGGTGACGGCGGCCTGCAGTACTCGGGCGACATCGCGAAGGCGATCGCGGCCGGCGCGGACACGGTGATGCTCGGCTCCCTGCTCGCGGGCTGCGAGGAGAGCCCGGGCGAGATGGTCTTCATCAACGGCAAGCAGTACAAGCTGTACCGGGGGATGGGCTCGCTCGGCGCGATGCGTAACCGGGAGCGCGGCAAGTCCTACTCCAAGGACCGCTACTTCCAGGACGACGTGCTCCGTGAGGACAAGCTCGTCCCCGAGGGCATCGAGGGCCAGGTGCCCTACCGCGGCCCGCTCGCCGCGGTGGCCGACCAGCTGATCGGCGGCCTGCGCGCGAGCATGGGCTACTGCGGCACCCGCACCATCGAGGAGCTCAAGGAAGCCAGGTTCATCCAGATCACGGCGGCGGGGCTCAAGGAGAGCCACCCGCATGACGTGCAGATGACGGTCGAGGCCCCGAACTACGGCACCCGTAAGTAGGCCCAGAGTGACTGACATAGAAATCGGCCGCGGCAAGACCGGGCGCCGGGCGTACTCACTCGACGAGATCGGGATCGTGCCCGCGCGGCGCACCCGTGACCCGGAAGAGGTGAGCATCGCCTGGCAGATCGACGCGTACCGCTTCCAGATGCCGCTGATCGCCTGCCCGATGGACTCCGTCGTCTCGCCGCAGACCGCGATCGCCCTCGGCAAGCTCGGCGGCCTCGGCGTGCTCGACCTCGAAGGCCTGTGGACCCGGTTCGAGAACCCAGAGCCGGTCCTCGCCGAGGTGACCGAGCTCGGCGAGGAGGCGGCCACCCGGCGGCTGCAGGAGATCTACGCGGAGCCGATCAAGGAGGAGCTGATCGGCCGCCGCATCGAGGAGATCTCCCGGGCCGGGGTCATCACCGCGGCCGCCCTGTCGCCGCAGCGGACCGCGCGGTATTACAAGGCGGTGCTTGACGCGGGCGCGGACATCTTCGTGATCCGGGGTACCACCGTGTCGGCGGAGCATGTTTCCGGTCGGGCCGAGCCGCTCAACCTCAAGCAGTTCATCTACGAGCTCGACATCCCGGTCATCGTCGGCGGCTGCGCGACGTACACGGCGGCGCTCCACCTGATGCGCACCGGCGCGGCGGGCGTGCTTGTCGGCTTCGGCGGCGGCTCCGGCCACACCACCGCGGCCGTGCTCGGCGTCGCGGTCCCGATGGCCACCGCGATCGCCGACGTCGCGGCGGCGAGGAGGGACTACCTCGATGAGTCGGGCGGCCGCTACGTCCACGTCATCGCCGACGGCTCGATGACCCGCAGCGGCGACATCGCCAAGGCGCTCGCCCTCGGCTCGGACGCGGTGATGGTCGGGTCGCCGTTCGCCCGCAGCACCGAGGCGCCTGGCCGCGGCTACCACTGGGGCAGCGAGGCCAACCACCCCGAGCTGCCGCGCGGCACGCGGGTCAAGGTCAGCGAGATCGGCACGCTTGAGCAGGTCCTGTTCGGCCCGTCGACCGTTCCCGATGGCTCGATGAACCTCATGGGGGCGCTCAAGCGGACGATGGCGACCGCCGGGTACACCGACCTCAAGGAGTTCCAGCGGGTGGAAGTGGTGGTCACCCCGCCCGCGCCGCGACCGCACTAGCCCGGGATCCCGGTAGGCTTCGAACCCATGGGCACCCATCGCGTCTTCTCTGGCATCCAGCCAACCGCTGACTCCTTTCACCTGGGCAACTACCTGGGCGCGGTCAAGCAGTGGGTGGACATGCAGGAGACCCGCGACGCCATCTACTGCGTGGTCGACCTGCACGCGATCACCGTGCCCTACGAGCCGGAGACCCTGCGCCGCCGGACGAGGATCGCGGCGGCGCAGCTGTTCGCGGCCGGGCTTGACCCGGAGCGGTGCATCCTGTTCGTGCAGAGCCAGGTGCCGGAGCACGCCGAGCTCGCCTGGGTGCTGTCCTGCCTGACGGGCTTCGGCGAAGCGAGCCGGATGACCCAGTTCAAGGACAAGTCGGCCAAGGGCGGTGCCGACTCGGCGAGCGTCGGCCTGTTCACCTACCCGATGCTGATGGCCGCCGACATCCTGCTCTACCAGACGGACGAGGTGCCGGTCGGCGAGGACCAGCGGCAGCACCTTGAGCTGTCAAGGAACCTCGCCCAGCGGTTCAATCACCGCTTCGGCGAGACGTTCACCGTGCCCGCGCCGTACATCCTGCCCGCGGTGTCCAAGATCACCGACCTGCAGGAGCCGACGAGCAAGATGAGCAAGTCCTCCTCTTCGCCGCAGGGCATCATCGACCTGCTCGACGAGCCGGCGGCGATACGCAAGAAGATCAACCGGGCGGTGACCGACGCCGAGTCGGTGGTGCGGGCGGACGATGAGGCCAAGCCGGGCGTGACCAACCTGCTGCGCATCTACGCGGCGCTGTCCGGCGAGAAGATCGACGACATCGCGGCCCGCTACGGCGACGGCGGCTACGGCGGCTTCAAGAAAGACCTGGGCAACCTGGTCGCGGACGCCTTTGCCCCGGTCCGCGAGCGTACCGCCAAGTACCTCGCCGACGCCGACGCCCTCGACGCCCTGCTCGTCCAGGGCGCGCGCCGGGCGCGCGCGATCGCCAGCGAGACGATGACGCAGGTCCGCGACCGCTGCGGCTTCCCCGCGGTGGAGTCGTAAGGCATCGTAACGTCAGCAACAGGACGTTACTCCTCAAACACGGCTTACAAGGACGATTCAATATTCCAGGGCTGGAAACGCTAGATAGGCACCCGTTTGCGGTTATCCGCCACGGGGATCCCCCGTAGCCCTGGAGGCCTGACATGACGATCGACTGGAACCCCTCCGCCGGCCCGACCCTCGGCGTCGAATGGGAGGTGCAGCTCATCGACGCGCAGACCCGGATGCTGCGGCAGGACGCCGGCATGGTGCTTGCCGGGCTGCCCGGGCTGCTGGAAAGCGGCGAGCACCCCAAGATGCGTCATGAGCTGATGCAGTCCACGGTCGAGGTGGTGACCGGCATCTGCGGGACGGTCGCCGAGGCCAAGGCGGACCTGGCGCTGTCGCTCAAGGACCTGCAGCGGGCCGCGGAGCCGCACGGCATCGTGATCGCCAGTGCCGGCACGCACCCGATCAGCCACTGGCGCGACGGGAAGATGGCGCCGAGCCAGCGGTACGCGGAGCTGGTCCAGGAGATCCAGTGGCCTTGCCGCAGGCTGCAGACCATGGCCGTTCACGTGCACGTAGGGCTACGTGACGAGCACAGGGCGATGCCGGTTATCCATGCCCTCGCCGTCTACCTGCCGCACCTTCTCGGCCTCTCCGCGTCAAGTCCCTTCTGGTGCGGCGAGGACACCGGCCTTGCCTCGTGCCGGTCCGTCGTGTTCGGCTCGCTGCCGCACGCCGGGCCGCCGGCCGACCTCCCGGACTGGAAGTCCTTCGAAACCTTCATGGCGAGCCAGCTGCGAGCGGGAACCATCCGCACGATCAAGGAGGTGTGGTGGGATATCCGCCCGCACCCCGACTTCGGCACGATCGAGGTCAGGATCGCGGACGCCGTCCCCACGCTCAGGGAAGTCGGCATGCTCGCCGCGCTCGTGCAGTGCCTGGTCCACCTGTTCGACGCGCAGCTGGACCGCGGGTACCGGCTGCCGTCCCGCTCGCCGTGGATCGTCGCCGACAACAAGTGGCGAGCCACCCGGCACGGGCTCGACGCGTCCATCGTCACCAGCGAGGCCGGGCAGACCGCGCCGCTCCGCGATGAGGTATATGAGCTTATCCGTGACCTGCAGCCGGTAGCATGGCGGCTCGGCTGTGCAGAAGAACTGGCGCTCGCCTCCGAGGTGCTTGAGTACGGGGCCCCCTACGAGCGGCAGCGAGCCGTGCACAGCGGCGAAGGCGACCTGACCAGCGTGGTGGACGCGCTCGTCACCGAGTTCGCGGAGGACAAGTTCGTCCTGCGCGGGGATGGTGGGCATGGGGGATAACCTCGCCGCGGCCCTGGACGCGTTCCTGGCCCGGCATGAGACGGAGCTGATCGGGTTCCGCCGTGACCTGCACGCGCATCCAGAGCCTGCCTTCACCGAGCGGCGGACGACGCGGCTCGTCGCGGAACGGCTGGCGCGGGCCGGCCTGCGACCGGTACTGCTGCCGCAGGCCGCGGGGCTCTACGCGGACATCGGCGAGGGGGAGCCGCGGGTCGCGCTGCGCGCCGACATGGACGCGCTGCCGATGGACGACGAGAAGGCCGTGCCGTACCGGTCCGTGGTCCCGGGAATGTGCCATGCCTGCGGCCACGACGCGCACACGGCCATGCTGGCCGGCGCCGGGGAGTTCCTGGCCGGCCGGGCGGCGCGGGGGCTGCTGCCCGGCGGCGTCCGGCTGATCTTCCAGCCCGCCGAGGAGACCGCGAGCGGCGCCAGGAGCGTCATCGCCGCCGGCGCGCTTGACTCCGTTGGCCGGGTTTTCGCGCTGCACTGCGACCCGCGGCTGGACGTCGGCCTGCTCGGCATCCGGGCGGGCGCGATCACCGCGGCCTGCGACAAGGTGAAGGTCACCGTGGCCGGGCCCGGCGGGCACACCGCGCGCCCGCACCTGACCGCCGACGTAGTCTACGCGCTCGGCAAGATCGTGACAGAGATCCCGGCGGCGCTCAGCCGCCGGGTGGACCCGCGGGCCGGCCTGAGCATTGTCTGGGGCCGCGTGAGCGCGGGCGCCGCCGCGAACGCCATTCCGGACGAGGGGGTCGTCGAGGGGACGGTGCGCTGCCTCGACACCGAGGTGTGGCGGTCCGCGATGGCCCTCATCGAGGACCTGGTCCAGTCCGTGGTGCTGCCCTACGGGGTGACCGCCAAGGTGGAGCACCTGATCGCCGTGCCGCCGACCGTGAACGAGCCGGCCAGCGCCGCCATGCTCGCCGCCGCCGCGGCCGCGGTACTCGGCCAGGACGCGGTGACCGAGACCTCGCAGAGCCTCGGCGGCGAGGACTTCGCGTGGTACCTGCACCAGCTGCCGGGGGCCATGGCCAGGCTTGGCTCCCGCGGGCCGGGCGCGCTGACCGCCGGGGACCTGCACCAGCCGACCTTTGACATCGACGAGCGGGCGATCGCCGCGGGAGTGCGCGTGCTCGCGGCGGTGGCCTGCGGGGAGACGGCAGCGGCCACCGGTGAGTAACGGCAGCGGTGCGTAACGAGAAGGGCAACGACGGGGACGACCCGGAGGCGTTCCGGTCGCCGGCCGCCCTCGCGATCTGGTGGCTGTGGGTCCTTTTCGCGGTCGGCAACCTCGTCGACCTGGCCGTGCAGGGCCGTGATCACCTTTCGCTCGTGGCCGCGTTCATCCTGCTGTTCGTCACCGGCGTGGTGTACGTGACGGCGCGGCGCCCCCGGGTCATCATCGATGCCGACGGGTGACGGTCGTCAACCCGGTCGGTGATCACCGGGCCATCACGGCCCGCTCCGAGCAGGCACGGCTCGACGCGCCCGGCGCGCTGGCCACGGCGCCGGCCTCGACCTGGAACTGGCGGGCCATCGCGGCAGTGGTCATCCCCGGCCTCGCCTTGCTGATCGCCGCCCTCGCCTGAAGCCCCGGGCGGCTACGCGAGCGGGTTCGACGGGCGGCAGCGGAGCCAGTCGATGTAGTCGGACGGCGCGCCCGCCTTGATCGCCGCGTCAACCAGGATGGACAGCCGCCGGTCGGAGGGCAGCCCGCCCTCATAGGCGTCGAGCACGTACAGCCAGGCGAGAACGTCCCCGTCCAGGGTCTGCACCCGGACCTTGATCTTGCTGTAGAAGCCGAGGTTCACGCCGTCCCAGCTGTCGAGCTCCTTCTCATCTACCTCAGGAACGTCGTACAGCGCGACGAATACCCGCTGTGCCGGATCCTCGACCAGCGTGGTGAGGGCACCGTCCCAGCCGAGGTCCTCGCCACCGAAAGTCAGGCGCCAGCCCTCCAGCCACCCGGTCCCCCGCTGCGGGGAATGCGGGCAGCGCAGGAGCATCTGCGCCGGATCCATGTTGCTGCCGTAGGCGGCGTATAGTGCCACGCTGCCTTACTGTACGGGGTAACCGTTGTGGCGTCAGAAACGATGACGGTTTTTGTCGTTACGCGCATACGGAAAGCGCAGGCGGGAGGGCACGGGGCGGGGCGCGCGCGGGCCGCGGCGGCGTAAAGCGGCGGCTGCGTGCAAGTCAGATGAGAACGTGCAGGATAATTGCCTAACGTGACTCTTCCACGTCCACGCGTCGCCATCCTCGGCGGCGGCCCGGGCGGCTACGAGGCCGCGCTGGTCGCCGCGCAGCTCGGTGCCGAGGTGACCGTCGTCGACGAAGACGGCCTCGGAGGCGCCTGCGTCCTGACCGACTGCGTCCCGAGCAAGACGCTGATCGCGACCAGTGACCGCGTCACCGCCTTCCGGGACGCCCCGCGGGTCGGCGTCGGCACCGAGAGCGCCACGGTGGCGGTCGACCTCGCCGCCGTGAACGACCGCATCAAGGCGCTGGCCCAGCAGCAGTCCGACGACATCGCGCACCGGCTGCAGCACGAGGGCGTGACGGTCGTGGCCGGCCGCGGCCGGTTCAGCGCCGACCAGCCGTCCCGCGCGCACCGGGTCGACGTCCTCGACGACGCCGGATCCGTCATGGACACCCTCGAGGCCGACGTGGTCCTGCTCGCCACCGGC
>DASWAE010000018.1:0-5082 GCA_036391275.1 Trebonia sp. | reverse complement strand
AGCAAGGGCGTGACCCGAAGCCCGAGCAAAAGTTAGGGAGTTGTTGTTCATGGCTCAGGGCACCGTCAAATGGTTCAACGCGGATAAGGGCTACGGCTTCATCGCGGTCGACGGTGGTAGGGACGTTTTCGTCCACTTCTCGGCAATTCAGTCCGACGGCTACCGCACGCTTGAGGAGGGTCAGCGCGTCGAGTTCGAGATTACTCAGAGCGACCGCGGCCCGCAGGCTGAGGCCGTCAGGGCGGTTTAGTTCCGCGTACCACCACACGGTTGGCCCGGCACCCCCATTCGGGTGCCGGGCCTTCGTGTTGCCGCACGAGCGGCGTCGGCTTGCACTCTCGACCCGAGAGTGCTAAACAAGTCGTTGGCACTCTCGGGTTGAGAGTGACAACTCAGCAGCGTGATCGGGGCGATGAGGCAGCGTGCGCAGCAGGAAGGGACTGACTGCGAGCCTGCCGTCCGTCGCGGGCGTCGGCTCGGTCGGCATTCAGAGGCAATAAGTTCCAGGAGGACTAGGAGCCTATGGCAGCGAAGATGATCGCGTATGACGAGGACGCCAGGCGCGGCCTCGAGCGCGGCATGAACCAGCTGGCCGACGTCGTCAAGGTAACCCTCGGCCCGAAGGGCCGGAACGTGGTGCTCGAGAAGAAGTGGGGAGCCCCCACGATCACCAACGATGGCGTGTCCATCGCCAAGGAGATCGAGCTCGAGGACCCGTGGGAGAAGATCGGCGCCGAGCTTGTCAAGGAAGTAGCCAAGAAGACGGACGACGTCGCCGGTGACGGCACGACGACCGCCACCGTTCTCGCCCAGGCGCTGGTCCGCGAGGGCTTGCGCAACGTCGCCGCCGGCGCCAACCCGATGTCGCTCAAGCGCGGCATCGAGGCCGCCGTCGAGCGCGTCAGCGAGGAACTGTCCAAGCTGGCCAAGGACGTGGAGACCAAGGAGCAGATCGCTTCGACCGCCTCCATCTCCGCTGGCGACACCGCGATCGGCGAGATGATCGCCGAAGCGATGGACAAGGTCGGCAAGGAAGGCGTCATCACCGTCGAGGAGAGCAACACCTTCGGCCTCGAGCTCGAGCTCACCGAGGGCATGCGCTTCGACAAGGGCTACATCTCGCACTACTTCGTGACCGACCCGGAGCGGATGGAGGCCGTCCTCGAGGACCCCTACGTCCTGATCGTCAACTCCAAGGTGTCGGCCAACAAGGACCTCCTGCCACTGCTCGACAAGGTGGTCCAGGCCAACAAGCCGCTGGTGATCATCGCCGAGGACGTGGAGGGCGAAGCCCTCGCGACCCTGGTCGTGAACAAGATCCGCGGCCTGTTCAAGTCGGTCGCGGTCAAGGCCCCTGGCTTCGGCGACCGCCGGAAGGCCATGCTCGGTGACATCGCCATCCTCACGGGCGGTCAGGTCATCAGCGAGGAGGTCGGGCTCAAGCTGGACAGCGCCGAGCTGGACATGCTGGGCCGGGCTCGCAAGGTCGTGGTGACCAAGGACGAGACCACCATCGTCGACGGTGCCGGCGACGCCGAGCAGATCGCGGGCCGGGTCAACCAGATCCGGGCCGAGATCGAGAACACCGACTCCGACTACGACCGCGAGAAGCTCCAGGAGCGTCTGGCCAAGCTGGCCGGCGGCGTGGCCGTCATCAAGGCGGGCGCGGCGACCGAGGTCGAGCTGAAGGAGCGCAAGCACCGCATCGAGGACGCGGTCCGTAACGCCAAGGCCGCGGTCGAGGAGGGCGTGGTCGCCGGCGGCGGCGTCGCCCTGCTCCAGGCGGGCAAGAACGCGTTCAAGAAGCTCGAGCTGAATGGTGACGAGGCGACCGGTGCGCAGATTGTGCGCCGTGCGCTCGAGGAGCCGCTCAAGCAGATCGCGGTCAACGCCGGCCTCGAGGGCGGCGTGGTGGCCGAGAAGGTTCGCAACATCGAGTCTGGTCATGGCCTGAACGCGGCGACGGGTGAGTACGTCGACATGTTCAAGGCCGGGATCATCGACCCGGCGAAGGTGACCCGCTCTGCCCTGCAGAACGCGGCCTCCATCGCGGCGCTGTTCCTGACCACCGAGGCGGTCATCGTCGAGAAGCCGGAGAAGGAGAAGGCTCCGGCCGCTCCCGGCGGCGGTGACATGGACTTCTAGTCCGCACTGCTCCATCGGAACGGCCCCGGCGGGTAACCGCCGGGGCCGTTTCCTTGTCCCGCGCCAGCAGAGCTTCCTGGCCTGGCAAATGGTTCGGGCGATCTTGCGCGCCGACTCCTCAACCGGCCGATAAAGGTGGATCATCAAGGCATGAATCCGCCTACGGAGCAGCTGATCCGCGACTACCTGAACCGGTTGTCGGTCGCTGCGCGCAGCCGGCTGGGACCCAGGGAGCGGCAGGATCTGCTCGACCGCACCAGGGTCAGGATCGAGGCGTCCGTCGGCGGGATGAGCGGCGCTACCGCGATGAAGGTGCGGCGGGTGCTGTCGGATCTCGGAGACCCGGTGGCGCTGGTCGAGCACGAGTGGGCGCGGCAGGCAGCCGGGCAGGAGGCGCAGGCCGGGTACGAGGCGCAGGCCGGGTACGACGGCCGGGCCGCCCGTAACGGCCGGGCTACGCGGGACGGCCGGGCTACGCGGGACGGCCGGACTCCGCACGAGGATCCGGCCGGTTACGCGGCCCCGCTTCATCGCGTGATCACGATCCGTGAACCGCTGCCGGGTGGCGGAGCGGCCGGACCCGCGGTCCGCGTGCCGGCTGCGCGGCGCGCGGGCTCGGCCGGTCAGGCGGCAGCCGCGGGACTCGATGGCCGGGCCGGCCGGTCCGGCTCGAGCGCGGGCCAGGCCGGACCCGCACCGGTCGTCGCCCTGCCGCTCGGGCCGGCCGCCCCGGGCGGCGCGACCGCCGGCGCCTCGGTCGCCGCAAGCGCTCCGGGCGCCGCCACCACCGCCGGAACGCCGCTGACTAACCAGGCCCCGTCCCCGGGCGAATCAACAAGACCCGCCCCCACCGCCCCCACCGCGCCCGCGCCGCCCACCGCGCCCTCGCGGTCGACCGCGTCCGCGCCGTCCGTCGGCTCCAAGTCGCCCGCGGGGCCGGGGGCCCCCACCGGGCTCGCGCCGTTGGCCGTTTCCGAGGCTCCGGCGCCGTCAACTGCGTCGGCGCCGTCGGCCAGCTCCAAGTCGCCCGCGGGGCCGGGGGTCCCCACCGAGCTCGTGCCGTTCGCCGCACCCCAGGCGGCCGCGCCGGCTCCGGCCGCGCCGTCGGCGGTCGCCGCGATGCCGGTGCCGGCCGAGCCGGCCGAGCCGGCCGAGCCGGCGGTGCCCGGGGAAGTTCTGCCACCGGGGACGGGAGGACCGGCCCGCGACAGTGGGGCGGCCGGGAGTTCCGCCTATCAAGTCCTAGGACCTTCAGCTGCCGGGCCAGCATCGTCCGGCCGGGAACCGGGGACCGGCGCTTTGCCTCCGGTGATCGGGCCGCCGCAGCCGCGGCCGGTTCCCCCGCCGGAGCGCATCGAGGAGCCGGCGGCCGAGTCGGCCGTGGACCCAGCGGCTGCCGATGACGGCGTTATCTACGAAACCGACCCGTTCTATGGCCCGGCCGGCCGGGCCAGGCAGGCCAGGGTGGTGGCCAGCCGCGGGCTGGCGGTGACGGCGCGGATCCTGGCCAGGCAGGCCTGGCGGGTCGGGGCGAGCCTGCTCGCGCTGGCCATGCGCGACAAGCTGGAGACGCTGGCCATCGTCCTGATCGGTCTCGGTGGTGCGGTGTACCCGCCGGTCTGGGCCCTGGGAGCGGTCCTGGCCCTGGTCTCACCGAAGTGGGACCTGCGCGACAAGCTGCTCGGCCTGGCCCTCCCGGTCCTGCTGGTCATGTTCGGCGCGGTCATGGTCGTCGCCCTCGGCGGGATCCGGCCGACCATGGCCCAGTACGGGCTCGAAGGCTGGCTGGCGGCCGGACGCCTGGCCAGGGTCGGCGCGGTCATCGGGGCCGGCTACCTGCTCCGCCGGGTCTACCGGGGCAGACGGGCACCCAAGCCGCCGCCGTGGAGCCGGGCGCCCCGGGCCCGCTGACGTCGGTCGCGACGTCCGGCCGGCGCCCGATTTAATCCGGTGTCTGTCCGGTCGCGACAGGGTATGTTCGGCTCATGATTCCGCTGTCGGGCGGCGCATCGGAGAGCGCGCAAGCACGGCTTTTCCGGCATGCTATGCCCGGCCGGTAAGCATTATCTGGCCCGGTTGCTGCCTGGCAGGCGTATGGTGCTCGGGCCGGGGCCGATAGCCTTGTTAGGGGCAGCAGGGTCGTTATCCATCATTTCTCTTCGCGTAAAGGGTCCGCACGTGCCTACTGGCAAGGTCAAGTGGTATGACGCCGACAAGGGGTTCGGCTTCCTGACCCGCGATGACGGCGGCGAGGTGTTCGTGCACTCGACCGCGCTCGCGACCGCGGGCACGGTGCTGCGGGCGGGACAGCGCGTGGAGTTCGGCGTGGCCGAGGGTCGCCGTGGCGCCCAGGCCCTGCAGGTGCGCACGCTCGAGCCGCCGCCTACCGTGACCAAGGCGACCAGGAAGGGCACCGACGAGATGGCGGTCCTGGTCGAGGATCTGATCAAGCTGCTGGACAGCCTGTCGAACGCCTACCACCGTGGTAAGCACCCGGACAGCCGCGAAGCGAAGAAGATCGCCGCCGTGCTGCGGGCGGTCGCCGACGACATCGACACCTGAGCGCTCCTGCCCTTGGTGCGACGCGGCCTTCGGTGCGCGCGTGGGCCGCTCTTGGACTTGATCGCCGTTGTCCCGCCCCTATCCTGCTGGCGATAGCGGACAGCGTTGTCGCCTAACCGTCCACGAGGCCCGCTCTCGGGGGGGAGAAGAGCGGGCCTCGTGTCAGGTCGAAGCGCGCCTCCGGGGGAGAGGTCGGCCTCTTACTCCTATAAGCGGTACGGACGCCGGAACCATTACAGTCGCCTCCCCGGACTCGCCGTCACATGCGTCTGCGGGGCCGTCATGCCGCGGCGCACCGGGCCCGCCATGCCGCAGCGCACCGGGCCATGCCGCGCTGCACCGAAGTTGATCAACAGCGCTGTGACGCTGCTGTTG
>DASWAE010000017.1:0-51658 GCA_036391275.1 Trebonia sp. | reverse complement strand
GCGCGCCCGGCCAGCCGGGCGCGCGGCGCGGGCACGGGAATGTCTCGCACCAGTTATCGCTTTACCGCGAGCGAGCGATAAACGTAGAGGAGCGAGATGAGCACCGTCGCACTGACCGAGGAGAACTTCGAGCAGACCGTTACCGGGCAGGGGATCACCCTGGTTGACTGGTGGGCCGCCTGGTGCGGGCCCTGCCGGGCGTTCGGGCCGGTCTTCGACGCCGCGAGCGAGCAGCACGCGGACATCACCTTCGGCAAGATTGACACCGAGGACCAGCAGGGCCTGGCCGCCGCCGCCCAGATCACGTCCATTCCGACGCTGATGGCCTTCCGTGACGGCATCCTGGTCTACTCGAAGGCCGGGGCGCTGCCCGCTGCCTCGCTTGAGAAGCTCATCCAGGCCGTCCGCGACCTGGACATGGAGCAGGTCCGCGAGGAGATCGCCGCGCAGTGATCTTCCGGGGGGACGACCCCCCGTACCCCCCGGTGCGCGCCCGATGGCTCCGCCATCGTACCGGGCGCACGGTCAGCCCCCGGGGGGACAACCCAGTACCCCCGGTGCGCGCCCGATGGCTCCGCCATCGTACCGGGCGCGCGGTCAGCTCCCGGGACGGGTGAAGCGCTCGCGGTCCGGCCGAATACTCCCCGATTCACTGGGTAGCCAGAGCGCAGCGAACGTCGCGTTCACCCGAAAAGGGAAGTGATATCAGTGGTTGGGATCATGCGGATTCGACGGACCCATGGGATCTTCGGCGGGTTGCTCGTCGCATTGCTTGGCATTTGGGGCGGCATCATCCCGTTCGTCGGCCCTTACTTCAATTACGCGTTCACGCCGGACAAGGCATGGACGTATAACAGCGGCCGGCTGTACCTGGAGATTCTCCCCGGCGCAGGCGCGCTGCTCGGCGGGCTGCTGATGATGGCCGCCCGCAGCAGGCACGTGGCGCTGTTCGGCGCGCTCCTCGGGATCGCGAGCGGCGCCTGGTTCGCCCTCGGCAACGTCTTCGCCCCGCTGTACTGGAGCACGGCCAACCCGGCCGGCCTTCCGGCCAGCGGCGGCACCCTGATGCGCGTCCTTGAGCAGGTCGGCTTCTTCACCGGGCTCGGCATCGTCATCGTGCTGTTCGCGGCAGTGGTCGCCGGCCGGGTCACCGCCGTTCCCGGCGTCCCCGCGGTGGTGGCCGAGCGGCCCGCCGTCCCGGCGAGCCGGGAGCCGGCCGACGACAGCGAGACGGAAGTCATCAGGTAGCCGACGGCTCGCAAGCCAGGGACCGTCCCCGCCGGTCTGCGGCGGCGGGGACGGTCGCTCATGCCGGGGACCGGCCGCTCCCCCCTTGGGATGCCGGCCCCCGGGGCCTACATCCGGGTCTTGCCGAAATCGTCGAACTCGCCGTTCCTGACACCACCGAGGAACGCCTGCCACTCGTCGGGGGTGAACCGGAGGACAGGACCCTCGCGGTCCCGGCTGTTCCGGACGCCGATCGTGCCTCCGGGCTGGTCTGACACCTCGACGCAGTTGCCGTTCGCATAGCTCAGCGAACTCTTGACCCAGGTCGGCCCGGTCATCACGCTGCTTGCCAGACTTCCCGCCATTGGGGTTTCCACGTTGTTCCTTCGCTGACTGACCTTCCCAGCCGGGCTGAGCATCTGCCGGTAGGTTGACTGCCGGTCCCAGCCTGAGCTGGCTGCCGTGAACCCGTTTCGTCCTGCCCGCGTCCGGGGAAGTCGGCGGGCCAGCAGCAGGCCGAAAGGTTCATTACGAATGCTGCTGCAACTTGCAGCGCAAGACATCGGTCAACTGCCGTATTTGGACGCCTCTTCCCGAACCCTGCCTGATACGCAAGGGAACAAGCTTGCCCGTGTGATACCTGAGGGGCAGGGGCCCGCCGCTGGACCGGGTGCGCGGGCGCAGATCCGGGACGTTTTCTTGTTCCCTGGGCCTCTTTGTGGGGCGGACGGAGTGTGCGACCATCGGCGCAAGCCGCCGACCCGCCGAGCCGTCGACCCGCCCACCAGCCGACCCCGAGGAGACTTCATGGCGTTCGCGATGCGACCTGAATGGAAGGACGAGCCGGCCTCGACCACCGGCGCGTCATACGTGGAGCCGTCGGCAACGGAGCTCATCAAGCCGGGCCAGCGGGTGGCGCACCTCTTCCCGCGCAGCGTGATGGAAGAGTACGTCCTGCAGCGGGTGACCGAGCGGGTCTGGTGGGTCTCCAGGCACTTCTACGGGTCGCTGTTCTACGTGGGCACGCGGGGCGTGCTGCTGCTCGACCCGTTCCTTGGCGGGGCCGACGCGACGGTCAAGGCGATCGCGTCGGTGACCGACCTGCCGGTGACCGCGGTGGTGTACTCGCACTTCCACGCCGACCACGTCGGCGGCGCGCGGCGGCTGTTCGAACTGCTCGCGGCCGCGCCGCCGCGAGTGGTCGCCTCCGAGCACACCGCCATCTGGATGGAGCGGTTCGGCAGCGACCTGCCCAGGCCCGCCGACGTGCTTGACTGGCCCTCCGGCGCCCTTTCCTTCGAGGAGGTGACGCTTCGGCTGCACGGACTGCCCCGGCCCGGGCACGCGCCTGATCACGCCGTGTTCCTCCTGGAAGAGGAGCGCGTCGGGCACTCTTCCGACCTGATCAACATCGATCAGCTGCCGTTCGGCGGGTTCGCCGGCCAGGACCCGCTCGTGCTGTTCAAGCCGAACCTGGAGTTCGCCAGGTCACTTGAGTTCGACTGGTTCTGCGGCGGCCACGGCAACATCGGCGAGAAGTCCGACTTCGACTTCTACCTCACGTACCTGGACGAGGTGGCCGCGCTTGTCAACGAGTACGTCCCGCGCCCGGAGGTGGTTCCAGACCTGTCGCTGACCGACTACCTGGGCGGGCTCGATGACGCGAGCAGGTCACGGCTGCTGTCCGGGCTTGACAACCACTTCGGGCTGTACCTGTACGGCAGGCAGGTCGCCGCCGGCCAGCCGCCCTCCGCCGACGGCGGCAACCCCTTCATGAGCGGCACGATCGGCGAGTGGGCGGCGGAGCGTAAGGAGGCGGTCGACGCGGCGGTCCCGCGCATCGTCGAACGGCTGCGGCCTAGGTACGGGCGCATGTACAACTTCGACGACGCCCAGCCGGGCAACGTCCGGCTGATGGCCATGGCCATCCAGCCGAGCCTCACCAACCGCTAGCGGCAGCGACGGGACGCCCTGCCGAGCGGCCGTCGGCGGCTGGCGCTGGTAACCCCTTCCGTGATCTGATCATGGGCGGGACAGGGGGTAAGCAGGCGGGAAGGCGGGCCAGTGACCCGCCTTCCCGCGATAACCGGTAACGCGCCGAAACGGTCGAACTCACCGTTTCGAACGCCGCCGATGAACGCGTGCCACTCGTCCGGCGTAAAGCGGAGAACGGCGCCCGCGATGTCGCGGCTGTTACGCACTCCGACTTCTCCGCCGGACAGATTCGCCACCTCAACACAGTTGCCATTGGCGAAACTCAGGGAGCTTTTCACCCATTCGGGCTGACTTTCGAGTGTAGGCATGGCAATGCTACCCCCTTACTGTTTTTGTGTGTTTGCCCTGCACACGCGGTTACCACCCGGTATGAGCCTTACCGAGCGTAGCCGACACCGGTGAGGCTAGCACACCATGAACACCATGGGTTTGATTCAGCCCAAGTGTCTCCACTAGCAGGCAAGCCGTCCTTAATTACCCGTCTTCACATAGATCACGCTGGACATTGATAGTCGCAGGTCCAGCGGGGGAGCGGTCCGTCGGCGATGCCGACGCACTCGTCCCGTAGCCGCACTCAGGTGCCATTATCGCACAAGATTTCGATTTTGTCAGGAGGCACCCTGTCGGGCGTCGGCCCAGTCGGACCCGGATGTCACAGGTGCGCCCGGAGCGCACCCGTGACATCCTTTACGGCTGCAGGTAAGGGCGGTCGTCTAGCTGCGACGCCTGGCTTGCACGGAAGACCGGCTGATTGACTGACGACGTCTTGTTCACCCTCTGGACTCGGCTGGCGGGGCCCGGGCCATGGCGCAGGACTTTCGCCGGCTGCCGGTCTCGCAGTCGAACTCGCCATGGCGGATACCGCCGATGAACGCGTGCCGCTCGCCCGCGTAAAGCAGGGAACGGCGCCGCGATGTCTCGGCTGTTGCGGGCGGCGATCTCTCCGTTGGAGAGGTTCGCGACCCCGGCGCATTTGCCATGGGTGAAACTCAGCGAGCTCTTCGCCCATTTAGGCTGGCTTTCGATTTCAGGCATGGCGACGTTATAGCCCTCTGTTTTCCAGTGTGTTTGCCCTGCACACGCGGCTATCGCCGGCGTAAGTCTTACCGAGAGTAACCGGCACCGGTGACGCTAACACGCCATAACACCATGGTTCTCATTCAACCCAAATAGCACTACTAGACTGTCCAGATTCTTAATTGAGTTCCTTAACAAATGTCACACTGATAACCTGGGTTTAGTGCGCGGCGCCCCCGCCGCCCAACATGGGCGAGTTAGCCAGGATCAGGAGGCGCTGCGACGGGTGCCGGCCCAGTGGGACTCGGCCACGTCGAGGATCAGCTGCTTGGAGTCCGCCGGGCTGAGCGCCGCCTCGGTGAGGGTGCGGAAGGCCACCCGGTGCAGGTGGGTCTCTCGCTCGCCCTCGAGGATGAAGCCGCTGCGCATCTGCTCGGTGGAGACGACGTCCTGCAGGACCGCGTCGCCGTCGGCCTCGAAGCCGAACAGCACGAACGACTCGCCGATGACCGTGTGCTGGCCGTCGAGCGGCAAGATCTGCAGCGTCAGGTTGGGGCGGTCGCACTCCTTGGCGAGGCGCTGCAACTGCTCGTACATCGTGAGGTCCGAGCCGATCCGGCGCAGCAGGACCGACTCATCCAGCACCACGTTGAGCCGCAGGCCGACCCGGTCGAGGACCTGCTGGCGGCGCATCCGCACCCGGACGAGCCGGGTCACCTGGGACGGCGCGACCGGCTCGACCCGGTCATAGCTGTCGATGATGTGCCTCGCGTACCCCTCGGTCTGCAAGAGGCCGGCCACCACGTCCACATGCCAGATGGCAACCGCCGTCGCCTCGTGCTCAAGGCCGATGAACTGCTGGTAGTCCTCGGGCAGGCTGTCGGCGTACTCCTCCCACCAGCCCTTCTGCGAGGCGTCCTGGGCGAGCGCGAGCAGCATCTCGCGGTGCGTGCCCCTGACGCCGTAGTAGTCGAGCAGCCGCTCGACCTCCGTGGGCCGCAGCCCGGTCTTCGCCCGCTCGTACCTGCTGATCTTCGAGGGGGACCAGCGCAGCGCGTGCGCCACCGACTCGCCGCTGCGTCCCTTGGCCTCGCGCAGCTGCCGCAGCTCGGCCGCGAGCCGGCGACGGCGCACCGTGGGAGAACCCTCGTCAACCACCGGGCACCCTCCTCTCGCCGGCAGGCGGCGCGGTTCCGCAAGCTGCCCGTGACCGGTTTCCGTACCGGCTGCGGGCAGTACCGAGCTGTGGACAGTACTGTAACGCCGATCTTGAATATTGCACGGAAAGGTTTGGCGAAACCAGGGAATCTCGCCTATCCGCACCGATGGTGATCAAATCGTCACTCCGCACGCACGCATATAACGCTGCGTCATCATCGAAAAGGCGGCGAGACCGGACTACTTTCCCGGGGCATGGCATGAGGATGGCGCACAGGATAGACGAAGGGTAAAGAGCTACTAAAGTGACCGAAGACGTGTACGTGACCAATGATGCACAACAGCCCACTGCTTTACATAGCGCTAATGGATAAGAACTGATCAATATGGCGATTCGAGAGTGCTGCCTGACGGCCGGGTCTCACGGGACGAAAGCATCCCGCGTGGCCGTCGCGACAGGCCCGGAAGAGGTGAGCGCCGAGAAATCCCGCCGATTCGCAATTGTGATCTTTGCAATCCCGTCGCGCCGCAAAGGCAGCCGCCGACGATCTGGTGAATCGTCGGCGGCCAGTTGCCTTCTCGTGCTTTCAGCCGTGCATGATGACCACGTACGGCGAGGCACTGCCGACTGCGACCGCGGCCGTGGCCGGTGCTGCCGTGGTGGTGAGTGCGAGGACGGGACCGGCCACCAGCGAACCGACCGTGCCAAGCGTGAGGATGACGGGACCAAGAATGTTACGCCGAATGCGCATGACTACCTCCATGCGTTGACCGAGGTCAAGTGCCTACGACCTGGCATCGGCGGCCCGATCGGACTGCGTTGTCCAATCTTTTTGTTCGCCAGTCTTTGGCTGATTACATAAGATAGAGTAAGCCTACGGGGATACTATATTCAAATAGTAAAATAGGCGTTACCGATTGCGATGGCAATATGCGCGTAAATTCTCTCCTTGAGTGCACTGCAATTGCTGCAATCGTTTGCCCCGCAAGGCGTAATGAAATTTGCAACGCACATTACAGCTACATAACGTTACGTTTGTAAATGTTGGTACGATATCGTCCGAATTTCTGTCCTAATTAGAACCGCTTGTTCCGTTGATGTCCGGCTAGTACGCTTCGTGACATGCATCCGGTAACGCCGGCCGGCGTGCTTGCC
Source organism: Trebonia sp. (assembly GCA_036391275.1). Lineage (GTDB taxonomy): Bacteria > Actinomycetota > Actinomycetes > Streptosporangiales > Streptosporangiaceae > Trebonia. Next base: position 45,105 of record DASWAE010000017.1, on the reverse strand, counting down.
GGACGTGCAAACGAGCTGGCGCTGCTCGACGGGCTATTTAAAGATCTTGCCCGGGGCGGTGGCAACGCCGTGCTCATTGAGGGTGAGCCGGGTATTGGCAAGACCTCTCTTGTCCGCAGTGCGCTAGAAAACGCCACCCAGGCGGCGCGGCACGGGCAGCAGCCTGGCTGCCAGGAGTTCTGGGGCGCGGGCGACGAGCTCGGCCAAGAGCTCCCGCTGCTGCCGTTCCTCGACGCGCTGCGCGTACGCGGCGCGTCGGCGAACGCGCGTCGTGCCACCATCGCCGGGCTGCTGCGCGGCGAGGTAGCCACCGACCGCGGCGCCGACGTGCCCGCGATGCTCGCCGAGCAGCTCATCGCGCTGGCGATCGAGGAGACCGCCGCCAGGCCCGTGGTGCTCGCCATCGATGACCTGCAGTGGGCGGATGCCGCGTCCGTCAAGCTCTGGGGACGGCTCGCGCGCACCGCACGACAGGTGCCGCTGTTGCTCATCGGCATGACCAGGCCAGCACCGCAACGCGAGGACCTGCTCGCGCTGCGGCGGGCGGTGGAGCCGGACAACAGGATTCAGCTGGACGCGCTCGCCGAGCCGGCGGTGGCGGAGCTGGTCGGCACCCTGGCCGGCGGCCGGCCGGATACCGGGCTGCTCGGGTTGGCCACTGGGGCGGCAGGCAATCCGCTCTACCTCACCGAGCTGTTCGCGGCGCTCGCCCGGTCCGGCGGCATCGTTGTCACCGCGTCTGGCACCGCGCAGCTCGCGGCCGACTCGGTGCCCGACTCGCTGCCCGGTGCCATCGCGGACCGGCTCGGCTTCGTGTCCGCGCCCGCCAGGCAGGTGCTGCGCGCCGCGGCGCTGCTCGGTGTGGAGTTCGCGCTCACCGACCTTACCGCCGTGCTCGGCCGGAGTGTGGCCGACCTTGTGCCCGCCCTTGACGAGGCGCGCGCCTCAGGCGTGCTCACGGACGCCCCCGGCGGCGCAGGGCTGGCCTTCCGCCATCCGCTGATCAGGGAGGCGCTGTACGCAGAGCTGCCCACCGCGGTCCGCAGCGCCTGGCACCGCGATGCGGGCCACGCGCTCGCCACCGCCGGCGCGGCACCGGACCGGGTCGCGAAGCAGCTGTTGCGCTCAATCGGCGAACCCGGCGCGGCTAGCGGACAACGGCAGGCCGTCAATAGTTCCGTCCTGGCCGGACGACCACACGTACCCGTCCCCTCAGTCACCGGCATCCCGGCGGCTGCGGGTGACCTGACCGTCGAGATCGAGCGCCCACCCGTTGGACTTGCCGCAGCACGGCCGGGGGGCCCCGTCGACGAGTGGATGCTCGACTGGCTGGTCAGCTCGGCGGACTCGCTGGTCAGCCAGGCGCCAGGAGTCGCCGCTGAACTGCTCGCCGAGGCAGTTGCCGGGGTGCCCGCCGGCTCCGTTAAGCACGGATGGCTGGCAAGCAGGCTGGCGGACGCTCTCTACCGGACCGGCGACCACGCGGCGGCGGAAAAGGTTACGGCGCGTGCCCTCAGCCATGCCAACGACCCGGACCTGGTAGTGGACCTGCAATGGACGCTCGCCCAGTGCCGGATCGTGGGCGGCTCCGGCGGCGAGTCCCTTGTGACGCTCGACCAGGCGCTCACGGCACCCGGGGTTACCGCGAAGCACCGGGCCCGGCTGCTCGTCCTAGCCGCACGCACGTCCCTCTACCTCAACGACATGGACGGTGCCGGCCGGGCGGCGGACAATGCGCTCTCCGCCGCGACGGAGGCGGGAGACACCTGGGCGACGGGGTGGGCGCTGCACGTCCTGGCCGGTCTGGCCACCGTTCAAGGAAAGCTAGTCAACGCGCTACCTTTGTACGACCGTGGCCTAGCCGTGACCGAAACCGATCCCGCGCTTTACGACCTCGGCTTGTTGCTCCAGATCAACAAGGCCGCCGCGCTGTGCAATCTCGACCGGTGGGACGAGGCACTGGTCACCGCGGAGCGGGCAGGTCAGCTTGCTGACCGGGTAGGCACGTCGTACCGGCTAACACAGGCGCACACCATGCTTGGCCAGGTGCTTTACGAGTTGGGCCGGTGGGACGACGCCCTGACCGAAATCGCGGTCATGCCCGAGGACCTCAAGGACCCGCTGATCGTGTGTGTCGAACTCGGGGTCGCCGCCGAGATCGCCTTCCACCGCAACGACCCTGCGGCGGCGCGTCGCCACCTTGCGGCAGCCGACCCGCACTGGCAGCGGGTCGACTACCGGACCATCCCGTCGCTCGTGCTCGCCAGGTCACTGGACCGGGAGCACGACGGGGCGTTCCGCGAGGCACTTGAAATCCTCACCACCATCTTGGGTAACAACCCCGACGATCTAGGCGAAACGGAGGACCTGATCGGCGACGCCGTCCGGCTCGCGCTCAAGGTCTGCGACAAGGACACCGCGCAGACGATCGCCGGCCAGGCTGCCACCCTCGCCGACGGATCGGAGATCCCGCACCGGCAGGCCAACGCGCTCTACTGCGGCGGCATGGTCGACCACGACTCCGCCGTGCTGCTCGCCGCCGCGCAACGGTATGCCGAGGCAGGGCGGCCGCTCCCCCGGGCCAAGGCCCTGGAGGCGGCGGCAGGGTGCCTCGTCGAGGCCGACGACCGGACGGCCGCCCGGCAGGCGTTCGAGCAGGCGGTCGAGGTATACGAGTTCCTCGGGGCCGAGGCGGACCTGCTCAGGATCCAGTCGGAGTTCCGGGCCCACGGCATCAGGCGCGGGCCGCACAGCAAGCACCGGCGGGCGGTCAGCGGCTGGGACTCGCTCACCGACACCGAACTCAAGGTCGCCGCGTTCGTCGAGGAAGGGCTGTCCAACCCGGAGATCGCGGCGCGGCTCATGCTGTCACGGCGGACCGTGGCGACGCACGTGTCGCACATACTCAAGAAGCTGAACGTCACCACGCGGACCGATATCGCGCGCGAGTCCGCGCTGCGTGCCGCCGCGCGGTAGGCCGAGGACCGAGAGGCAACAACAGAATCGATGGCCAGGTCAAGGGTCAGGTCACGCTGAGACCCTTCCTGCTTGCTGGCCTTACTGAGAGTCCCCGTCGCTCGGGCCACCCCACCCCTACGAGCGGCGGGGACGCAGAGGCGGCGCGCCGGGTGAGGGGCTGGCGCGCCGCCTCACGCTTACCGGGCCGGCTGAGCCGCGCCTCCCCCCGGCAACGCGTGACTGCGCCCGCGCGGGCCCATGGAGCGCGGGCGCAGTTTCGGCCAGGGACGGCAGGTCGTCGCCGGCGGTCATGGTGGTGATGAGCCAATGGCGGATACTGGCTCATCACCACGTCTCCTGGCATGCCGGGACGTCTCCTGGCATGCCGGGCACCCGGCCGGGGCCGGCCGGGTGCCCGGGGGTGGGGGCGGTGCCGCGTTTGCGGCCCGCGGCACCGGCCCCACGGTCGCGGGGATGACCGGCGAGTGCGGCTCTCACGGTCAGCCCCGCCTGGGCGGGACGGTGAGCACCTGCGGCCAGGCTCAACCGCCCCACGGGGTGCGGGGATCGCCGGCGCGTGCGGCGCGCGCCCGCTTTCCCCACGTCTCCTCAAGGGTCACCGGCCCCAGGTGGTGAACGGAGCGCGGCCCCAGGTGGTCCCGCGCTTCGCATTGCTGGTGATCCTCATGTTCCTGCTCCAGATGTGTCGGGGCCGCGCTGCTCGCGGCCGGGGGAACGCCTGCGTAGTCCTGACCAGAAGGCGAGACGGCAGCGCGCCGGGCGGTCATAGACGCCGCGCGAGCTCGCGCCGGCCCATGCCGCGCCGGAAAGGCCGCGGCCGTGAAACCCGATGCCGCGCATGTCGGCAGAGCGGCAGCCGCCTGCGCCGACGGCGGGGGCAGTGAACCTCCGGGGGCTCACGGTTCACCGCCCCCGCTCGCGGCTCCCCGAGGGGCAAGCTCGGGGTACCCAACCCGGAAGGAGTCCTCCCGGGAGCCTTTGTCCGGCCCGCCGGGCACGGCCGACGGGTCATTCGACGGTTGCGACGGGACAACCGCCTGCGGGTCGAGCGCGAGCACGTAGTACACGGCCCGGCCGGCGGGCGTCCGGTAGTGACCGCACTCAGCGGCCATGACGGCGGCAAGCTGCAGGCCGCGCTCCGCGTCGGCGTCGGCGTCGGCGGTCTCCCACGAGTCTCCGGTCACCGACGCGTCGTGGACCTCGACCCGGAACTGTCCGGATGACCACCTGATGCCGAGCGTTATGGTCTCGCTCGCGCCGTTCGTCACGGCGTTGATCACGAGATCGCTCGTGAGCAGGATGGCCACCGCCGGGTTGACAGGGACCGACCAGGCGACGATCGCCGACCGGACGTGCCCGCACGCGTGCGCCGCCGCCGCCGGGCCCAGGTCCAGCCGGACGCGGCGATGCCGCAGTTCGGTGGGCAGGACCGGCATAGCCGGCGCTATCGTGTCCATCGCAGGTCCTCTTCCTGACGTTGATGAGCTTCCTGGCGCGCCTGCCTGCTCCCGGGGAAGGGGCGGAGCAGGAGGCCAAGTCTCTCTCTCGGCCGTCGCGCCGGTTGCAAGACAAATGCTCGTGCAAATTGCAGTGCGAGACATCGGTCAGCTGACCGATCTTCAACTACGTCAGTCGGGCGCGGTGTCCTGAAGGTCGCGCGCATAGTCGAGAGTGAAGTACACGGCCTTGCCGGCGGAGGTACGGTAGAAGCCCCACTCGGCAGACAACGAGGTCACGAGCAGGAGGCCCCGACCGGTTTCCGCCTCGGCGGATACCGGGTCGAGCACCGGAAGGTCGCTCGATCCGTCGTGGACGTCCACTCGCAGCCCGGCCGCGTCGCAGCCGACCGTGAGGATGACGAACGTTCCTGCGGTAAGGGTGCCGTGCGTGACGGCGTTGGTCACCAGCTCGCTGGTGAGCAGAACCGCCACGTCCGTGTCGACGGGGGTGCGCCAGGTGCGGATCCAGTCGTGGACCACGGAGCGGGCCGCGGCCGCGGCGGCGGCGTTCGCCAGCAGCGGGATCCGGCACTGATGCTGGCTCGCTGGAAGCGTCGGGCTAGCGGGGCGATTGGGACGGGGCGGCGCCATCGGGGTCATGGGCTTTCCTTCAGCGGACCGGGGCTTTGCCTCTTGCATGACAACTTTCATGCAACTTGCATCGACAGACATCGGTCACCTGACGGATATCGAATTCCCGCAGGTAAAGGCATCCTCCCGCACGTCACAAGGGTTATTGCACGCCCGTTGCCTGCTGTCCGCCCACACGAAGACAATGCGGGATCACAAGCCACTGTCTGCCCGTTCGGTAGCCATTCACCGCAGCGATCCCGGTCGCGCGACGGTCAGCCGGCCGGCGCGCTGGGTAGGCAAGCCTTGTTGGCAATGATGCGGCCGGCCGAGCTTTCGGCCACGAGCGACGGGGGCGGGGCGACCGGTTGAGCGGGACTACTAACCTCCAGGTGGGGTCGGCGCTCTCCTACCTGATCGCGTTCGTGCTGCCCTGCCTGGATGCCGTGCTACCAGTGGTACCGAGCGAGACGGTGATCATCGCCTTCGGTGTGGCCGTCGGTGGATCGACCGACCCGCGGGTCTTCCTCATCGTGGCCTGCGCGGCCCTCGGGGCGTTCACCGGGGACAACCTTGCGTACCTGATCGGCTGGCGGTTCGCGCCCTGGGTGGAAAGGCGCTTCTTCAAGGGCGAGAAGGCGGCGGCGCGGCGGGACTGGGCTGAGCGGTCCCTCGCCCGGTTCGGGACCGGGCTCATCATCGTCTGCCGGTTCATCCCCGGCGGGCGGACCGCGGTAACGCTGTGCTGCGGCCTCGTCCGGTACCCATGGCGGCGGTTCGCACTCGCCACCGCGATCGCGGCGGTCCTCTGGGCCACCTACGCGTTCCTCGCCGGCCGGCTCGGCGGGAAGGCATTCGAGGACAAGCCACTGGTTGGCTTCGCCGTGGCCTTCGGCGGCGTGCTCTTCGTCAGCGGGCTCATCGAACTGGCCAGGCGGATCATTGCCTGGCGGCGCCGGAGGGCGAGAGCACAAGCCGGCGACGACCCGCCCACCGCATCTCACGGCCAGCAAACATCCTGAACCACACACCTCAAGGGCACCAGCGCCGCAGCCGAGGTTCACGATCAGGAAGGGTTTTCGGTGTGATAGCGCCTATAACCCTTCATAACACCACAAACATTCATGAAACGGTCTTGCGGAGGCGAGATCGGGGAACACCAGGAAATCACTGCTCTCATGGCCCCGGCGGTATCTAGGCATAACCGTCGGTTAGAAGGTGTTAGACAGACCGTTCTTTCTAATCGTCGAGTGCGTGGCGCTGCCGCAAGCGGGCGCGGCCATCGATGGAGCGGTGCCGGCGGAGGGAGCGGTGCCGGCGGAGGGAGTACCGCCGGCGGACAGGAGTGGGACCGGTGGACGGAGCGGTGCAGGCGGAGGGAGTAGGACCGGTGGCAGGAGTAGGGCCGGTGCGGGCCGGGTTGTCGGAGCTGACGGACTACGAGCGGGCGCAGTTGTACTTCGAGATGCGTGACTACACGCAGGCGGCACGGCTGCTTGAGCCGTTCGCCGCGGAGCAGCCGCGGAGCGTCTCGGTGCGGCTGCTGCTCGCGCGTGCTTATTTCCACTCCGCGCGGCTTCGCCGGGCGGAAGCCGAGTTCCGTGCCGTGACCGAGCTTGATCCCGTCGAGGACTACGCGTGGTTCGGGCTCGGGCGGGCGCTCGAGCGGCAGGGCCGCCGTGCCGAGGCGGCGCCTTGCTTCCGGATGGCAGCGGCCATGCGGCCGGAGCCGGAATATCTCGACGCCGCCGCCCGGGCCGGCTCAGTGCCCGACGCCGCCGCCCGGGCCGGCTCAGTGCCCGACGCCGCCCGGGCCGGCTTGCCACCCGACGTCGTCGCGGATTAGGTCGGCGGCGCGGTAGCCGACGAGCATCGCCGGCGCCGCGGTGTTGCCCGACACCTGGGCAGGGAGCACCGAGGCGTCGGCGACCCGCAGCCCCTCCACCCCGCGCACCCGCAGGCGTGCGTCCACCACGTCGTCATCGCCGGGGCCCATCGCGGCCGAGCCGACGGCGTGGTAGATCCCGGTGCCGGTCGCGAGCGAGTAGCCGACCGTGTCCGGTCCCGTCGCCACGGAGGGGCCGGGGAACTCCTCCGCCCCGATCAGGCCGGCGACCGGCGGCTCGGCGAGGACCGCGCGGGCGATGCCGAGCACCGGGGCCACCGCCGCCTGGTCGGCCTCGGTTCGCAGGAAACGGGCGTCGATGACCGGCGCGTCCCCCGGCGCGCCGCCCGAGATGTGCACCGAGCTCGTCGTCTCCGGCCGGATCGGGTAGGCCATGAAGAGGATGCCGCCGTGCCCGGCCAGCTTCATGTCCTTGCTCGTCGTGTCGAGGGCCATCGGGGCGAACAGGCCCTGGACGTCGGGGCGGGGCACGGCCGGGTCGGACCTGAACTGGCAGACCAGGTCGTAGCCGCCGGTGGCCAGCAGGCCCTTGCCGGTCGCCAGCCACCTGAGCGCCTCCGCCGCGCGGCCCGTCCTGCTGCTGAGCCTGCTGCCCGCACCGCCATGGCCGTTGAGCGTCACCTGGAGGGCGACGCCGCGCTGCTCGATGAGGCGCTCGCCGACGTTCGGTGACTCGACGAGCGGCTCGATGCCGTGCTTGCGGAGCAGTTCCGGGCGGCCGATGCCGGAGCGCTCGAGCAGCAGCGGGGTCTCCACGGAACCCGCGCAGAGGATCACCTCGCGGCGGGCCGTCACCATGTCGGCCCTGCCCATGCCGTCGACCACGGCGACCCCGGTGACGCGGCGGCCGTCGAAGAGCAGCCGGGCAGCGCGGGTGCGGGTGGCGACGGTCAGCCCGCCGCCGCGACCGCCGCCCCTCCCGGGCCCGCGCCGTCCCGCGGCCTGGCGGGCGAGCACCGGGCGGACGTAAGCGCCGTAGGACGTGGTGCGGCGGCCGCGGGCGATCGTCGACGGCGTGAAGCCGATCCGCTCGCCGTCGCTCGCGTTCGCGTCGGCGACCTGCTCCCAGCCGTAGCTGACCGCCGATGCCACGATGGCGGCGGTGATCTCGTCACCCGGGTCGGTGACCGTCACGCCGAGCGGCCCGCCCGCTCCCCTGCCTTCGCCCGGGCCGAGGTTGTGATCCTCCATTGCCCGGTAGGCGGGCAGCACGTCCGCCCACGACCAGCCGGGGTTGCCGCGCGCGGCCAGCCCGTCCCAGTCGGCGGGCGCGCCGCGCATCCACATCATCCCGTTCACCGCCGCGCTGCCGCCGGCGACCCGGCCGCGCAGCCAGACCTCGGGCGCCCCGCCGGGAGCGACGGGACTCGTGACGTACCGGTACAGGTAACGGTCGCCGCGCAGCGTGTAGTAGAAGCCCTTGGGCACGTGCAGCAGCGGGTTGCGGGCCGGGCCGCCGTACTCGAGCAGCAGCACGCTCATCCGGCGGTCACCGCTCGCCAGGCGGCCGGCCAGCACCGACCCGGCCGCGCCGGCCCCCACGACGACGTAGTCGAACTCCACGCCAGCCATCTTCGCCGACCGGGCAGCTCCCCGTGTCCCGTTGGGCCGGCTATAGCCGGCCCAACGGGACACGGCCAGGCTCGCGGGTATGGGCGGGAGCGCCCCGGCTGTCAGCCGGCCGGGTCAAGCCACAGGTGGACGGCGAGGGCAAGGCCGGTCAGCGCGACCAGCCAGCGGAGAAGGGCCGGCGGCAGGCGGCGGGCCACCCAGGGGCCGGCCATGCTGCCGGCGAACAGGCCGAGCGCGAGCGGCGCGACCGCGGCCCAGTCAACCCGGGTGAGCACCGCGAACAGCACCGCCGACGTGATCGTCGCCGCGCCGACCACCATGTTCTTGAGGGCGTTCGCCGTCGGCAGGTCCGGGTCGGCGGTCAGCAGCAGCAGCGCCAGCGTCAGCACGCCCGAGCCCGCGCCGAAGTAGCCGTTGTAGCAGGACAAGGCAAGCAGGCCGCACGGCAGCAGCAGCCTGCCCCAGCCGGCGTCCGGCCGCCAGGACGGCCGCGCGGCGAGCCACGGCTGGCACAGCAGGGCAAGCGACCCGGCCGCCACGAGGAACGGGACGACCCGGGCGAACACGCCCGGTGGCGTCACGAGCAAGAGCACCGAGCCTGCCGCCCCGCCCAGGGCGGCGACGGCCCCCCAGCGGCGCAGCCACGGCCCGCGCCCGCGCAACTCCGGCTGCGAAGCGACAGCGGAACCCGGCCAGCACGCGACGAGGGCCACCAGGTTCGCGATGTTCGCCCGAAGCGGCGCGACGCCGGCGAGCAGCAACGCCGGGTAGGAGACCAGTGACGTGATCCCGCCGGCCGTGCCGACCAGCCCGGCTACCGCGCCGGCGGCCGCCAGGAACAGCTCACGGTAAACCGGGCTCACCAGCCATACCGCCCGTTCCCGGTCATCACCGGCTCACGGTACCGGTGCGGGCGGCCGCGCACCTACCGCAGACGGCGCCGAACGCGACGGCGGCGAAGCGGCCGCGGGCGCCGCCGGCGCCATCTTAGAAATCCCGTCAATTCGCAATATCAAAATCAATTATGCAGAACGGATGCGGGCAACTCTCCTTGGCGACCTTGATTCCTGGATGATCTAGTTGGCCTTGAGGTCTGTTACTCGATTAGAACCCAATGTACGCTCACGCCCAAAGGGGCACGTTAAGCACGGCCGCCGCAACTGCGGCGCGCACGGTTTGGCGTAAATAACACAGAAAGCAACAGCGCGGCGAGGGAGAATACGCGTGACCGAGCTTGACGAGCAGGCGACACCGGCAGCCGACTATGACATCACGCCGCTTCTCCAGCCGCTCCGCATTCGCGGCATGCAGCTGCGGAACCGGTTCGTGATGCCGGGAATGCAGCGCTACTGGTGCGCTGACGGCGCACCCGATCTCCGGCTGCGCGAGTACTACCGCCGCCGCGTGCTTGGCGGCGCCTCGCTGATCATCTCCGAGTCATGTGCCGTCGATCACCCCAGCGCCACGAAGAACCCGACGTTCGCACGGATCTCCCCGGACACGCGCGAGGCGTGGCGGGAATGCGTGGCCGGCGTCCACGAGGCCGGCGGCGCCATGTTCCTGCAGCTCTGGCATCAGGGCGCGGTCAACTACGGTGGTGACGCGGAGACCAACCCGGATTTCGTCGCGCTGAGCCCGTCTGGCCTGTCGCATCCGGGTGAGTCGTTCGGCCGCGCCGCCACCGAGGCCGAGCTCGACAGCATCAAGAGCGCCTTTGTCCGGGGGGCGCTTGACGCCGCGGAGATCGGCGCCGACGGCGTGGAACTGCACTCCGCGCACGGCTTCCTGCTCGACCAGTTCCTGTGGCCGGGGACCAACCTGCGCACCGACCGCTACGGCGGGCCGGCGATCACCGACCGCGCGACTTTCGTGGCCGAGGTGACCGAGGCGGTGCGCGCCGCGACCGGGCCAGGCTTCGTCATCTCCGTGCGCATCTCCCAGTGGAAGGAGTCGGACTACGACGCGCGGATCGTGGATAAGCCCGACGAGCTCGGAGAGCTGGTCACCATGCTGCGCGCGGCGGGAGCGGACATCTTCCACGTGTCCACGCGGCGGTTCTGGAAGCCCGAGTGGGACGGCTCGGATCTCGGCCTCGCGGGCTGGGCGAAGTCCTTCACCGACGCGGCGGTCATCGCCGTCGGGAGCGTGGGCCTCGACATCGACGTGATGGCCTCGCTGAACGGCGAAGAAGCCCAGCAGACCGGCGCTCGCCGTATCGACGAGCTCGTGCGCCGCTTCCAGCGCGGCGACTTCGACCTGGTCTCGGTCGGCCGCAGCCAGATCGGCGACCCGGAGTGGATCACGAAGATGACCGACCACCGGATCTCCGACATCAGGGCGTTCCGCGCCGGCGACCCCTGGCTCAGCCACGACGTGGTAACGACGTAACGGGCGCAGCCGGGCGACTGCCGCGAACCGGCCGCACGGCCTGACCGCGCGGTCGCTGAAGAACGGGCTGCCGCCCGCGGGCCCGGTGGACACCGCCGCGAGGTGGAGGTTGTCGTCGCGCAGGCCAGCCTCGCGCAGCACGATCTTGTTCGCGCCGCCCAGGTCGAACAGCCACTTGCCGCTATCGTCCGGTCGCAGGACCTGGCCGGCGACGCGGGCGCCGAGGCACCGCCGCACCGCCTCGGCGACTTCGCGGCCCACCTGATAGCGGTCCGGAGAGATCGCGGGGCCGATCCCCGCGATGATGTCCCCTGGCTCGCTGCCGAGGCCGGCCATCGCCTCGACCGCCGCCTGGCTCACTCGCGCGACCGTGCCCCGCCACCCGGCGTGCACGCAGCTCAGCACGTGCGCGACCGGATCGTAGAGCACGATCGGCACGCAGTCCGCCACCATGATGACGAGCGCGACGCCGGGCTCGGTGGTCACCAGGGCGTCTGTCTCCGGGACGGCGTCGTCCTGGCTGAGTGTGCCGCGGCCGCGGTCGGCGGCCGTGACGACGTAGACGTTGCGGCCATGCGACTGGTTACAGAAGACCAGGTCACCGAGGTCCACGCCGAGGGCGGCGGCAGTCCGCCGCCGGTTCTCAAGCACCGCTTCGACGGTGTCGCCAACGTGCAGGCCGAGGTTGAGCGACTCATACGGGCCGGCGGAGACACCGCCCTGCCTGGTCGTCACCAGGACGTCAACCGCGTGCCCGGCAAAGGCCGGCCAGGCCAGCACGTCAAGCTCGCCGCGCCGTCGCAGTTCAGCCGACGCATCCAGGGCTGCCACGTCGTAAGCGTATCGGCGCGGCCGTGGCCGGGCGGCCGGCCCTGACGTCGGCCGGTTACGCGGGCCGGCCGGTTACGCGGGCCGGTTACGCGGGCCGGCCGTTGCGCCGGGCGGCTTGCCGGAAGAAGCCTACGGGGCAAGTGAGGGCCGTGAGCTGCCTGGTATCCGGCGCGTCCGCCCTGGCTGGTCGATTTCATGAAAAGTTTTGGTGTTATGTAGCGTTTTAGGCGTTGGAACGCCAAAAATCCTTCATGATCATGCCCGAGGCTGCGCCAGCGATCACTACCGCACTTTGATGCCCAACGGTACGCGACACTGCTGGGACTGGATATACAGGTGAGGTTATCCAACATCATTGTTGTTTCAAAGGTCGGAAAATCTTGGTAGAAAGTACAGAAATGTGCTCCATCAGTTAAAGAAATAGCTGCTATCAACAAGACTGATCGCTTGCGTTATGGAAACTAACTAATTAACCGCGGGGAATCGGGATCTTGTTGGAGTATCACACAACAACCAGGTGGTTCCTGTTGCGAAAGCTAATCGCTGAGAGCGCGCGCGGAATCGTGATCTTATTGATCTATCAACCAACCAAACCCGCGATGTACTCTCCGGCCAAAGGCCTTGCTCTCAAGGAGGCGGGTAAAGTCCATGTTCAGACTTAGACGCGCACGCATCGCAGCGGGTGGGGCGGCGGCAGCCGTAGCGGCACTGCTGGTCGCTGGATGCAGTTCGAGCGCAACATCGTCAAGCACGCCGGCTTCGAGCGCGCCGGCGTCCAGTTCGGCGGCCGCCCCGGCCTCAAGCTCGGCGGCGGCAAGCGGGTCCGGTACCCGCATGGCGATCTTCTACTACAACCCGAGCCCGTACGGGGTCGCGTCGCTGAAGGGCGCGCAGGCGGCGGCCGCGAAGCTCGGCATCCAGCTCGACGCCTTCGACGGCAACAACAACCCGCAGTTGCAGGCAACGCAGATCCAGGACGCGATCACCACCGGCAAGTACAAGGCCTTCTGGGTCTGGGGCCTGGACGACGTCGCCCTTACGCCGGTCATCAACAAGGCGATAAGCGCCGGCATCAAGGTCGCGTGCGCCGACTACACATGGGGCACGCTGGCGCAGCAGGACACCCTGGCCGCCACCGCGACCTGCGCGACGACCATCGGGCAGTCGATCGCCCCCGAGGCGACCAACCTGGAGAACACGATGAACTCGGCCTGCACCAAGGCCGTGGGCAGTGGCCACTGCAACATCGCCTTCCTGCCGGGGCTCGCCAACTACCCCACTGACACCAACCGCATCAACGCGATGACGGCGTACTACAAGTCGAAGCCGAATTACACGTTCACCGTGATGCCGCCTGGCCAGTACGACCAGACGCAGTCGCAGTCGGTGGCCCAGACCTTCTTCACCGCCCACAAGAACATCAACGTGTTCGCGACGTTCGGCGACCAGATGGCGCAGGGCGCGATAACCGCGCTGAAGCTGGTCGGCGGCTACACGCCGGGCCAGAACATCCTGATCATCGGCTACGGCGGTGCGCAGGAGATCGTCAACCAGGTCAAGTCCGGCACTGTCTACGCCACCCTCGGCCTGTACCCGGCGGGCGAGTCGCAGCTCGGCATCCAGTACCTGAACGACGCGGTGCAGGGCAAGTCGATACCGAACCTGGTCAACATCATCGACCCGGCCACCCGCCCGGCGGTCATCGACAAGGCGTTCCTTGACGCGCACCCGAATTACGTGCCTGACTGGAACCTCGAGGGCGGGCTGGGCACTGCCGGATGAGGAAATGAGGTAAGTGCTTAGCGCAATGAATGAAGGGCGAGCTGGATGAGCATGACGGCTGTCTCGCAACTCCAGCTCGTCTCGATCGGCAAGCGGTACTCCGGCACCAAGGCGCTCGACGATGTCAGCGTTGAGGTCGCCGGAGGTACCGTGCACGCCCTCGTCGGGGCCAACGGCGCCGGGAAGTCAACCCTCGGGAAGATCATCGGCGGCGTGACCCGCCCCGACGACGGGGAAATGTTCGTTGATAACCGGCTGGTCCGTTACACCAGCCCGCACGAGGCGCGCACCGACGGGATCGTGACGATCTCCCAGGAGCTCGCGCCGATGCCGCACATGAGCGTGCTCGAGAACATCTTCTTCGGTATCGAGCCGCGCCGCGCGGGGCTGGTCCAGTTCCGGCAGATGCGCAGGCAGTACGAAGACCTCATCAGTCAGTGGGGCTTCTCACTCAACCCCCACGCCAAGGTAGGCGCACTGCGCACCGCCGACGTGCAGAAGGTCGAGATCCTCCGCGCGGCCGCGACCGACGCCAGCGTGATCGTGATGGACGAGCCGACCTCGTCCCTGACCAGCGTCGAGACCAGCACGCTGCACCGGATGATCCGAGCCTTGCGCGAGCGCGGCAAGACGATCATCTACGTGAGCCACTTCCTCGACGAGGTGCTCGACCTCGCCGATACGGTCACGGTGCTGCGCAGCGGCCGCCTCGTGCGGACCGCGCCCGCGGCCGAGGAAACCGAGGAGAGCCTCGTCGCCGGGATGTTCGGTGCCGCCGCGGCCGCGGAGTACTTCGAAAAGCGGCAGCACTCGTCGGCGCCGGTGGTCCTCGACGTGTCCGGCCTTAGCCGCAAGGGCGTGCTCAACGACATCTCGCTGCAGATCCGGGCCGGTGAGATCGTCGGCCTGGCGGGGCTGATCGGCAGCGGCCGCTCGGAACTGGCCCGTGCCATCTCTGGGGCCGACCCGATCGACAGCGGCACGATCGCCGTCGATGGCAGGACCCGACGCATCCACTCGCCCGCGGACGCGATGGCGGCCGGGATGGCGTTCCTGCCGGAGAGCCGCAAGGACGACGGGCTGTTCCTCGAGCTCTCGCTCGCGGCGAACACGACGTTCGCGGACCTGCGCTCTGTCGCCTCGCGCCTCGGCGTGGTGCGCCGCGCCAGCGAGCGGGCGAAGGCAAAAGAGCTGCTGAACCTGACGTCGGTCCAGCCGCCGAACCCGTCGGCCAAGGTGGTGAACCTCTCCGGCGGCAACCAGCAGAAGGTGCTGTTCGCCCGCTGGCTGCTGCGCGACCCGCGCGTGCTCATCCTCGACGAGCCGACGCGCGGCGTCGACGTCGCCGCCCGCGCGGCGATCCACCGCCTGATCAACAAGCTCGCGGCCGACGGCACCGCCGTGCTGCTGATCTCGTCGGAGATCGAGGAGGTGCTCGGGCTCGCCCACCGCGTGCTCGTGATGCGCCGCGGCTCGATCACCCGCGAGTTCAGCGCCGACCCGCCGCTGGATGCCGTGATGGAGGCCGCGTTCGGCCTCGGAGGGAGAACGATCGCATGACCGCGCCAACTGACCCAGTGGCGTCCGATTCCCTGGCATCCGTCCCGGAACCGGAGAACCAGGCAACCGGGGGCGCGGGCGCCAGCAGCGCCTCCGCTAGCGTCGGCGGGATCGCCATCCCTGGCCGGCGCCTGCGGGTCACGCCGCAGCACGTCCGCGACTACGGCATCCTCGTCTTCGCCGCCGCGCTGTTCATCTACTTCACCGTCGCCTCGTCCACCTTCCTGACCTCGAGTAACCTGCTCAACATCGTCTACCAGAACGCGACGATCGGCATCGCGGCGGTCGCGGTGACCTTTACGATCATCGCGGGCAACTTCGACCTGTCGCTCGGGTCCATCTTCGCGCTGAGTGAGGTGCTCGGCGCGTGGGCCGCGGTCCACTGGGGCGTCGCGTGGTGCTTCCCCGTCGCGATCGGCTCCGGCGCGATCATGGGTCTCATCAACGGGCTGCTGGTGACCAAGCTCCGGGTGAACGCGTTCCTCGCCACCCTGGCGAGCGGCCTCTCGTTCGGCGGCATCGCGGTCGGCGTGACCCACGGCGGCCTGCTGATCACGCCGACGAGCAGCGCGTTCACGTTCATCGGGCAGCACAAGGCGGCCGGCATCTGGGACTCCGCCATCATCTTCATCGTGCTCGCCGTCGTGCTGCAGCTCGTGCTGGCGTACACGGTCTTCGGGCGGCACCTCTACGGCGTCGGCGACAACCGCAACGCGGCGCGGCTGTCCGGTCTGAAGGTCGACCGGACGGTGATCACCACCTTCGTCCTCACCGGTGCCGCGTGCGGCCTGGCCGGCCTGATCGACTCGTCGATGACGGGATCGGGGACGAGTTCTCAGACCGGGCTGGCCGGGCAGCTCGCGCTGCTCGCGATCGCCGGCGTCGCCCTCGGCGGCACCAGCATCTTCGGCGGGGTCGGCTCGGTGTGGCGCACCGTGCTCGGCGTGCTGATGCTCGGCATGATCACGAACGGCTTCGACCTGATCGCCGTCTCTGACTACTGGCAGAACATCATCCGCGGCGTCCTGATCATCCTCGCGGTCGCGCTCAGCTTCGTGGTGGACCGCCGTAACATGTAGCGTTGCCGGCGGTCATGGAGCCACGGTGCGCGGGAGGGTAAGCCGCTTCCGTTCGGGACGCCGCTGATCTTGACCGCGGTCTTTGAGCCCGGTTACTCGGTGAGCGTGAGCGCCATCTTGGGGCAGCGCCTTACCGCGTCGCGAACGCCGTCCGCGTACTCGGCGGGGACCTCGCCGTCGCCGGCGATCGCGAGGACGTCCTCGCCTTCCTCGTCCTCGTGGATGGAGAAGACCTGGGGGACGAGGCCGGCGCAGATGGCGTTGGCCTCGCACGCGATGGGGTCGACGGTGACCTTCATAGGGCGGATATTAGGCCGCGCGGGCGGTTGTGACCAGAGCGGCTGTGCCACGGGACAGGTACGGGGATCGGCGTTTGTGCTGTCAGGGAATGCGCTCAGGCCCGGTTCCCCGCTGCCTTGACCGCCCTATGCGGCCGTCTTACGCTCCGGGAAAGCCCTGGCAACCGGGGCCGTGGTGCGCCTATGGCATTTCGTAAAGGCGGGAGGGCACTGATGCCCGTAACTGACTCCTCCGTCAACGCCGACTTCGACTGGTTCAGCCCCGAGGTGTGCCGGGACCCGCAGTTCTACGACGGCCTCATCCGCGAGGCGGGACCGGTGGTCTACTCGCCGCAGTACGACGTGTGGGCGACCGGCAGGCACGCGCAGATCGAGCTGATGATGCGGGACTGGAAGACCTTCTCCTCGACGCGGCCCCCGTTCGAGGAGATCGGGCAGCCGATGATCCTGCTGTCCGACGACCCGCCGGACCACCAGCGGGTCCGCACCGTCATCTCCAAGGGCATGTCGGCGGCTGTGCTGCGGCGCTGGCAGGAGGATTTCGCGGCCGCGGCTGAGCAGCTGGTGCTGTCGCTGCTCGACGCGCCGGACGGGCTGGTCGACGGGCATACCGACCTCGCGAAGAGGTACGTGCTCAAGGTGTTCCCCGACGCGATCGGGCTGGGCGACTCCAACCGGGAGATGCTGATCAAGTTCGGGCACGCGCAGTTCAACATGTTCGGGCCGAAGAACGACATCTACCGGGCGTCCATGGAGGCGGCGGGCGAGGTCTTCGAGTGGGTCGGCCAGAACTGCAAGCGGGACGCGGTTCAGCCCGGCGGCGTGTGCATGGCGATGTACGAGGCGGCGGACGCCGGGGCGGTCAGCCAGGAGGAGGCCGAGATCCTGGTGCGGACGCTGTACTCGGCGGGCTCGGACACCACCATCTACTCGCTCGGCAACACGCTGCGGGCGCTGGCGGAGAACCCGGATCAGTACCAGCTGCTGCGGTCCAACATCGATGAGTTCGCGACGCGGGCCTTCGAGGAGGGCATCAGGTACGACAACCCCGCGCGGTTCACCCGGCGGCGGGCGACCATGGAGGTCGACGTCGACGGGGTGACCCTGCCGGAGGACGCCAAGCTGCTGCTGCTGCACATGCCGGGCGGGCGTGACCCGCGGCGGTGGGAGAACCCGGGCACGTATGACATCACGCGCGACGTCGTCGGCAAGCACCTCGGGCTCGGGTTCGGCGTGCACGCCTGCGTCGGCGCGCGGGTGGCCCGGCTGGAGGGCGTGTCACTGCTGTCGGCGCTGGCCAGGCACGTGCGGTCGATCGAGCTCGCGGGCGAGCCCGAGGTGACCACCAACATGGCCGTGCACGGGCACGAGAGGCTGCCGCTGCGCATCGTGCCGGCCTAGCGCCGCGGCTTCACCGTGAAGATCTGCTCCTGCGCCACGCTCGCTACCCGCGTCCCGTCGGCGGTGTAGATGGTCGCGGTGTACCAGCCGCGGCCGCCCGATACGGTCTGCGGGGCCAGCTCCTGCCATATCCAGCCGTCTGCCCGGGCCGGGCGGTGAAACCAGACGGCGTGGTCCAGGCTCGGGCCGGTGACGGTGCGCTCCGTCTCGAACGGGACTAGCGCGGAGGAGACGTCCGAGGTGTAGGCGAGCACCGCCGCGTGCAGCAGCGGGTCGTCGGGCAGCTCGGCCAGGCACCTGATCCAGAACCGGGTCGGCAGCCGCCGCTCGGCGTCGGCCGGGCGGAGCTCGAACGAGGCGTGCTTGGGATGGGTCCACGCCGGCAGCTCGTCCGGCGACGGCACGTCCCCGAGTGGTTCCGCCTCATGGTCGGGCATCACCCGGCCGGGGCTGGCGGGGGCGGCGAAGGAGGCCGACATGCTGAAAATGACGCCGCCGTCCTGGACGGCCACCACGCGGCGCGCGGAGAACGACCGCCCGTCCCTGTCCCTGTCCACCCGGAACAGGGTCGGCCGGCTGGTGTCTCCCCGGCGCAGGAAGTAGCCGTGCAGCGAGTGCGGCAGCCGGTCCTTATCGACGGTGAGCCCGGCGGCGTACAGGGCCTGGGCGGCGGCCTGCCCGCCGTACATCCCCCAGGGCGCCTCGTAAACGGCGAGGGACCGGTACAGGTCCTGCTCGACGTACTCCAGGTCGAGCAGGTCAAGGACGGAGGGCAGGTCCGTCACGGCACGATCTCGGGCTGGGTGAGGGCGGCTGCCTGCTCGGCGCAGACCTCCGCGAGCGCCTGCTGCGCGACGCTCGTCAGGCCGGGGAAGTTGACGAAACCGTGCGGCATGCCGACGTACTCGGTGAGGCGGACCGGGACGCCCGCGGCGCGCAGCGCGGCGGCGTAGCGCTTGCCGCTGTCGCGGAGCGGGTCGTGCTCGCCCACCTGGATCAGGGCCGGCGGCAGGCCGGCATGGTCGGCGGCGAGCAGCGGCGATGCCCACGGGTGGGTGCCGTCCCCGTCGGGGCCGAGGTAGAGCCGGTCATAGGCGGCCATGTCCGCGGCGGACAGGAAGGGGGTGGACGGGCCGGCCGCCGCGTTCTTCTTGCCCGTCATGTCGACGGCTGGATAGATCAGTGCCTGATGGCTCACCACCGGGCCGCCGCGCTCGCGGGCGATCAGGCAGGCCACCGTCGCGAGGTTGCCGCCCGCGCTCTCCCCCATCACCCCGATCGGCCCGGTCGCGCCTAGTTCGGCTGCGTGCTCCGCCGCCCACTCCAGGACGGCGTAGCAGTCCTCGACCGCGGCGGGGAACCGGTGCACCGGCGCGAGCCGGTAGTCAACCGAGACGACGACCGCCCCCACCCGGGCCGCGACCGTGCCGCAGATCCAGCCTCCCTGGTCAAGGGTGCCGAGCACGAACCCGCCGCCGTGGAAGTAGATGACGAGCGGGCGCGCCGCCAGGTCCGTACCCTGGCCGGCCCGCCGCCGGTAGACGCGGACCGGGATGTCCCCGGCGGGCCCGGGCACCACCTGGTTGGCCGCCTCCACCCCGGAGGGGACCGCGCCGAACAGCCACCTGGTCACGGCGTTGTCCGGCACCCGGCGCGCTTGGAGGGCAACGACCTGGGCATCGCTCATCGTCGCGATCGGGGCCATCCGCCTGGTCAGCCAGCCCCCCGCGCGCAGCCGGGGGTCTATCTGGGCCATCGCCTACGTCTCCTTCCTGCCCGGAGGGCAGCCACGCCGGCCGAGCGGCGGCCGGTACTGGTCCATCATTCCGCGACCGCCGCGCTACCGGTAGCGCGCCCGACGGTGTCCCAAGCCGGTGCCCGTTTACCTGGGGCACATCCTGGCCGGCGCCGGTTACGGCCGTACCGCCGGAACCGTTCGCAGGGCACTATTCGCGAAGGGTGCGGGGAAGCCCGAACCTGGGCAGGACGCTGTTATCGGTGAAGCCGGTGATAGTGCTGATACGGTCGCCCGAGAGGGTGAGCACGATTAGCCCGTGCGCGTGGGCGACTGGTGCGTGCGGGTCGCGGACGTAGCGGCCGAAGGCGGGCTGACCGTTTGCCCGGGTGGGGATGAGCCGGGACCGCCGGGTTCCGTGGCGGAACACGACGGTCTCGTAGAAGTGCCCGATCGTGTCATAACCCTGGTACTCGAACGGCAGCGGGGGCATCGTGAGCCAGGCGTCGTCGGTGAGCAGGGCGACGATGGCCTGGACGTCGCCGTGCTCGAATGCGTCGGCGAAGAGGGTGGTGACCTGCTGCTCGAGGGCGGATCCTGGTAGCGGCGCCTGATCCCGGGCACCCGGCGGCAGGTGGCCTGCGATCGTGGCCCGGGCCCGCTTGAGCAGGTTGTTCGCGGCATCCACGGTGCAGTCGAGCATCGCCGCGGTTTCCGCGGCGCGGTAGCCGAGCACGTCGCGGAGCACCAGGGCGGCACGCTGCCGGGGCGGCAGGTGCTGCAGGGCGGTGACGAAGGCCAAGGACACCGATTCGCGCGCCTCATACCGCGCCTCCGGCCCCGGCGCGGCGTCGGGCAGGTTGCCCAGCAGCACGTCGGGGTAAGGCTCCAGCCATAGCGGGTCGCCGCTGCGCGTGGGATCGGGCAGCGGCACCTCCGGCGCTCGCGGAACCGGGCTGCGGCTGGCGCGCAGGAAGTTCAGGCACTTGTTGGTTGCGATCGCATGCAGCCAGGTGCGCAGCGATGCCCGCCCCTCGAACTGGTCAAGCCTGCGCCAGGCCGCCATCATCGTCTCCTGCAGCATGTCCTCGGCGTCGGCGACTGAGCCCAGGATGCGGTAGCAGTGCACCTGAAGCTCGCGCCGAAAGGGCCCGGTGAGCTCAGCGAACGCGTCCCCGTCCCCAGACCGGGCCCTGGTCAGCAGCTGCCCGGTTATGTCAGCGGTCTCTCGCACGGCGCCTCCAGCCTGATGTTCCCGTGTGCATGTACTGACTCAGTCGGCTCAGGAAACTGGCCGGCCGCGAGCCGGCCAGTTTCCTGCCCGCACCGGGTCCTAACACCGCGAAAGCGGA
Organism: Trebonia sp.; assembly: GCA_036391275.1. Taxonomy (GTDB): domain Bacteria; phylum Actinomycetota; class Actinomycetes; order Streptosporangiales; family Streptosporangiaceae; genus Trebonia. The sequence continues at coordinate 24,152 of DASWAE010000017.1, read as the reverse complement.
AAACGGAGGCAAGGAGAAGCCACGTGACTCAGGGACGGGTACCAGCAGCCGGCCAGCCGGCCGGGACGACGAAGCAGCAGCGGTGGGTGCTGGGGCTGGCATCGGTGGCCTCGTTCATCGTGATCCTCGACGTGATGGTGGTCGCCACAGCGCTGACCGCGCTCCGCCGCCAGCTAGGCGCGTCGCTGGCGGACCTGGAGTGGACGGTCAACGCCTACACGCTCAGTTTCGCGGTGCTGCTGATGACCGCCGCGGCGCTCGGCGACCGTTTCGGCCGCCGACGGGTCTTCGCCGCCGGGCTGGCGGTGTTCGGGGTGTCATCGGCTGGATGCGCCCTGGCTCCAGGCGCCGCCGCGCTGATCGCCGCGCGTGCGGTGCAGGGCGCGGGCGCGGCGACGGTCATGCCGATGGCGCTGGCGCTGCTGAACGCCGCGTTCCCGCCGGCCCGGCGGGGCTGGGCGATCGGAATCTACGGCGGCGTGACCGCGCTGGCGGCGGTAGCCGGGCCGGTCGTCGGCGGCGCGGTCACCCAGGGACTGGGCTGGCAGTGGATCTTCTGGCTCAACGTGCCGGTCGCGCTCGCGGCGATCCCGCTCGTCCTCACCCGGATCGCCGAGACCGCCCGCCGGGGCGGGACGGTGGACCTGCCCGGGCTGGCACTGGTCACCACCGCGGCACTTGGCCTGGTGTGGGGGCTGGTCCGGGGAAACACGGCCGGATGGGGCAGCGCCGAGGTGATCGGCACGCTCACGGCAGGAATTACGGCGGCGGCCGCCTTCGCGGTCTGGCAGCGCCGTACCGCACGCCCGATGATCCCGGCGCGGCTGTTCCGCTCGCCCGCGTTCTCGGCCGGCAACGCCGCGATCTTCACGATCAATGCCTCACTCTCCGGCGTGATATTCCTGATGCCGCAGTTCCAGCAGGTGGTCGCCGGCCAGGATCCGCTCGGCGCCGGGCTGCGGCTGCTGCCGTGGGGCATCGCGCCGTTCTTCATCGGCCCGCGGGCGGGCGCACTGGCAGACCGGATCGGCGAGCGCGCGCTGGTGGTAACCGGCTCGCTGCTGCAGGCGGCAGGGGCGGCATGGATCGCCGTCGCCGCGGGTCCCGGCAGCGGTTACCTTGCCCTGATCACGCCCATGACCATGATCGGGGCAGGTTTCGCGCTTGCTATCCCGGCAGTCACCAGGTCGGTCACGAGCAGCGTGCCGGCCGCGGACATCGGCACGGCATCCGGCGCGTTCACCACCATGCGCCAGCTCGGCGGCGCCTTCGGCGTCGCGATCCTCGGCGCGGCGTTCGCCGTCACCGGGAGCTACGCCACCCCCAGCGCCTTCAGCCGTGGGTTCACCACCGCCTTCGTCGTGGCGGCTGTCCTGGCCCTCACCGGCGCGGCCGCCGGAACCATCCTGCCCGGGTTGCGCGACCGCGCATCAACGACGCTGCCAGAACGACAGCCAGCACCGGCCGGAGCTGCCCAGAAGCCCTCAAGCGGCGCGGTCGGCGCACAAGCCCGCCGGTCACCCGCGCGATGACAGCTGGTAGCTGAGGTAGACCACGCCGCTCGCGAACCGGCGCATGTCGCGCAGTTCGAGGTCCGCGCGGGCGCCGTCGGGCAGGGCCCGCTTCCCGCCGCCGACGATGACGGGCACCAGGAGCAGGTTCACCTCGTCCACCAGCCCGGCCTTGACGGCCTGCCCGGCCAGGTTCGCGCCGCCCACGGTCATGTCGTGCCCGGCAGCTTCCTTGAGCCGCCGGACCAGGGCGGGGTCAAAGCTCGGCTCGATCCGCGTCTTGGCAGTCGATGCCGCGGCGAGCGTGGCGGAGAAAACGATCTTGTCGGCGGCCTGCCAGATGCCGGTGAACTCCCGCTCGGCCGGCGACTGGCCGGGCAGCGCGTGCGCCGTCTCCCAGAAGAGCATGGTCTGGTACATCCGGCGCCCGTAGAGGTAGGTGCCGATCGGCCGCTCGAGTGCGTTGACGAAGCGCAGCACCTCGTCGTCGGGGGCCGCCCAGTCGAAACCGCCCGCTTCGTCCTCCACGTAGCCGTCCGCCGAGGCGATCGCCGAGTAGATCAGGTTGGCCATCGAGATCCTCCGCCTTCACTCGCTGACACGGCAACCAGATGGGATGCCCCCCATGGAATCAGACGACGCGGCCGCGCCGGACTTAGCGCGGTGATCCGCGGGGCACCGCGGTGACGGATTCTTCGGAAGAAGGCACTGTCGAGGCACATGATCGGGAGGATCCGATGACTCACGCGCTCATTGCGGAGTGGCCAGGCGCGGTACCTGACCCGGGCTCGCGGTGGGGCGCGCGACGCCGGGACCGTGGCCACCGCGGACACCGCGACGTAGCGTCGCGCGGCCCGGTTACTCCGTGTAGAGGGAGTCGATGACGTCGGCGTACCTGGCGTGGACGACACGGCGCTTGAGCTTGAGCGTGGGGGTCAGCTCGCCGGACTCCGCCGTCCATTCCACCGGGAGCAGGCGCCACCGCTTGACCTGCTGTACCCGGGCCAGCCGCTCGTTGGCGGCGGCCACTCCGGCCGCCACCTCGGCGAGTACCCGCGGGTCCGCTGCCAGCTCCGCGAGCGTGCCGGCGGTGATGCCACGGGCCCGGGCCCAGGCGGGCACGGCTTCGGCATCCAGCGCGAGCAGCGCGACCACGTACGGCCGGCGGTCGCCGTAGGCGAGTGCCTGGCCGATCAGCGGGTGGGCCACGAGCGCGTTCTCCACCGCCGCGGGCGCGATGTTCTCGCCGCCCGCCGTGATGATCAGCTCTTTCTTCCTGTCCGTCACCGACACGAACCCGTCCGCGTCGATCGCCCCGATGTCCCCGGTGTGCAGCCAGCCGCCGGCGTCGATCAGCGCCTCGGTCAGGTCGGGCCTGCCGTGGTAGCCGGGCGTGTTGAGCGGACCGCGGACCAGGATCTCCCCGTCATCGGCGATCTTGACCTCCATGCCGGCCACAGGCCGGCCCACCGTGCCGAGCTTGAACTCGGTGGGCGTGTTGGCGGTGAAGGCGCCCGTGGTTTCCGTCATCCCGTACACGTCGAGGATCTTCATGCCCAGCCCGGCGAAGAAGGCGGCCACGTCCGGGGGCAGCGGGGCGGCGGCGCTCGAGACCGGATCGGCGTCGCCGAGGCCGAGGAGGCCGCGGATCGGCCCGAGCACCTGCTCGTCCGCGGCCCGGAACTCGGCCGCCAGTTCCGGTGACGTGACGTGCCCGTACTGGCAGCTCTGCACGTAGCGGCGGCCGGTATCCATGGCCCGCTGCACGGCGGCCTTCTTGCCCTCGTCCTGCTCGGCCGCGAGCAGGGCCTGGATGCCTGACCGGACCTTCTCCCACACCCGCGGCACGCCGAAGAACGCGGTGGGGCGTACCTTGCCGATCATCGGCACCAGCTGTGCGGGGTCCGGGCAGAAGTGGACGTGGCCGGCGGTGTGCACGGGCAGGTAGATGCTGAACATGCGCTCGGCGATGTGCGCAAGCGGCAGGTAGGAGACCCAGCGGACCCGCGGGTTGATGATGCCGATCGCGTCGTCCGCCGCCATCTCGTAAAGGACGTTGCGGTGGGTGAGCACCACACCCTTCGGGTTGCCGGTGGTGCCTGACGTGTACAGCAGAGCTACCGGGTCATCGGGCGTGATCGCCGCCATCCGGGCCGCGATCTCACCGGGCTCGGCGGCCAGCCTTTCCCGGCCAAGCGCCACCAGGTCTGCCCACGTCAGGTACCGGTCCCCGGCGGGGCAGGCGGACGAGTCGCGGACAATGACCTTCTTGATCCCCGGCAGCCGGTCCAGGGCCGGCCGCCAGCGGGTAAGCTCGGCCGCCCCGTCAAGCACCGCGATACGGGCATCGCAGTCCGCGGCCACGTACTCGATCTGCTCCGGCGCCAGCGTGGCGTAAAACGTCACCCCGAGCCCGCCCGCGTGGACCGCCCCGAGGTCGGCGAGGACATGCTCGCTGCGGTTCGGGAGCATGAGGGCGACCCGCTCGCCAGGCGCCAGCCCGAGCGCGGCGAACCCGGCCGCTACTTCCAGCACCCGCTGCCTCGCCTGCGACCAGGTCAGGGTCTGCCAGCCAGCGCCGGCGCCAGGCGCGGCCGCGTCGGAGTAAGCGCTGGCATCGCCCGAGGTCTCGGCTACCCGCCGCAGTTCGTCGCACAGGGTTTGACCCGCTATCGCGTCCTCGATCTCCGCCCGCTGCCGCGCTATGTCGCCGCTCACTGTTCCTCCAGTCTCGCCGCCCCGGCCGTCCGGGCCACGCTGCCGAAGCGGACGGCCGGCCTTCACGGCCCGCTCTTGTCGTGGCGGCTTATCGTGCTGGGTACGTCACCGTCAAGACAGACGGATCATCACGCCTGGCCCGCTGTCAGGCAAGTGCCCGGCACGGAAAGGACCTGCCAGCGTGACGGAACTGATCGAGCGGACCGAGACGCTCCAGCCCGAGCCGGCCCGCGCACTGGGCGCGCTGCTCGGCGTTCCCGTACCCGACCTGGAGCGGGGCGCGGGGCTGCCGCTGCTCTGGCACTGGATCTACCTGCTCGACCGGCCCGCCCAGGCCGACCTCGGTCCCGACGGGCACCCGGTGCGCGGCACGCTGCCCGCGCCGCCAGGCCCTGGACGCCGGCGGATGTGGGCCGGCGGCCGGGTACGCGCGCAGGGGCCGCTGCGGACCGGTTCTCCTGCGACGAAGCGGACGAGCGTGCTGTCGGTGACGGAGAAGCAGGGCCGGTCAGGGCACCTGACCTTTGTCACGGTCGGTCATCAGATCACGCAGGACGGCCAGCTGGTGATCGACGAGGAGCAGGACATCGTCTACCGGGAGGCGGTCACCGGGCCGGCGCCCGCGCCTGCCGCCGGAGCGGCCTTCGCTGATGGACCCGCCAGCGACCCGCCGCCGGTCCCGCCGGGGGACGGTGAATGGGAGATCGACGTCTCCCCCGCGCTGCTGTTCCGCTTCTCCGCGCTGACCTACAACGCGCACCGCATCCACTACGACCGCGATTACTGCCGCGACGTGGAGGGCTATCCCGGCCTGCTCACCCACGGCCCGCTGCAGGCGCTCGCGATGGCGGAAGCAGCGCGCGCGGCGGGCCGCGGCGACGGCGCCGTGACCTTCGAGTACCGGCTGGTCTCGCCGCTGCTTGACTACCAGGGCCTGATCGTCGGCGCCGTCCCCGGCCAGAACGCGGTGGCCACGGCTGCCCGCGACCGCTACGGCCGCCAGACCGCCGCGGGCACCCTTACCCGGGGGTGAGGGCGGGTATCACGCCGGCTGCCCGGCGATGCGGCGCAGCGCCGGAATGAGCGAGTCGATGTCCTGGCCGGTGCGGAAGGCCACGACGGTGGTGCCGCCCTCCGCCTCACCGGAAGGCGCGGCGAATAGCTCGGTCACCAGGCGCAGCGCCTCGTCGACCTCGCGCACCGGATCGGGGGACTCGCCGCGCAGCCAGCGTCGCAGCACATGGTTGTGCGCCGCCACCACGGCAGCGGCGGCCATCTCGGCGCGCAGCTGGGCCGGCTCGCCGCCCTGCTGCCCCGCGGCACCCAGCCGCCTGCCGGCGATGAACTCGCGGAACAGCCGCTGATAGCGGGCGCCGCTGACCATCTCGCGGTCGTGCAGCGCCGGGACCTTGCTGGTGAGCGCGTACCGGCGGCGGGCGAGGTCGCCCTCGCCCACGTAGTGCAGCAGGACCAGCCGGACAGCATCGGAGATCGCGCCCAGGGGATTAGCCGGACCCGCGGTCCGCAGCCGTTCCGCGACCTGCTCGAGCAGGCGGTCGTGGTCGGGGAAGATAACGTCTTCCTTAGTGCGGTAGTTCCGGAAGAACGTGGTGCGGCCAAGGCCCGCCCGCTCGGTGATGTCGTCAACAGTCGTCTGCTCGTAACCGCGCTCGTCGAACAGGGCGAACGCGGCCTCGGCCAGCCGTTCACGGGCCGTTGGCTTGGTCATCACCGGCATCCTTCCCGGGTACCCGATCGCAGCCCGGCGACCCCTGGTTGCGGCCGCCCGCGGTACTCAGTACCATTTTAACGGTATCCGATACCAGATCGAGGTGATGTTCGTGGTAGACGCGGGCGACGCGGCTCGAAGCGAATCCGGCCTGCCCATCCAGGCACTCTACGGCCCGGACGCGCTGGCAGGCCTCGACCTGGACGCGGCCCTCGGCATGCCCGGCGAGTTCCCGTTCACGCGAGGCGTGTACCCGTCCATGTACACCGGGCGGCCGTGGACGATGCGGCAGTACGCCGGCTTCGGCACGGCGAAGGAGTCCAACGCGCGCTACCACGAGCTGGTGGCCAACGGCACGGGCGGGCTGAGCGTCGCCTTCGACCTGCCCACGCAGATGGGCTACGACTCCGACGAGCCGATCGCGCACGGCGAGGTCGGCAAGGTCGGCGTCGCCATCGACTCGGTCGACGACATGCGGGTGCTCTTCGGCGGCCTGCCGCTGGACAAGATCTCAACGTCGATGACGATCAACGCGCCCGCCGCTACCCTGCTGCTGCTCTACCAGCTCGTGGCGGAAGAGCAGGGCATCGCCGGGAACAGGCTGACCGGGACCATCCAGAACGACGTGCTCAAGGAGTACATCGCCCGCGGCACCTACATCTACCCGCCGCAGGCGTCGCTCCGCCTGATCAGCGACATCTTCGCCTACTGCCGCAAAGAGATCCCGCGCTGGAACACCATCTCGATCTCCGGCTACCACATGGCCGAGGCGGGCGCCACGCCGGTGCAGGAGATCGCGTTCACGCTCGCCAACGCCAAGGAGTACGTGCGGGCCGCCATCGCCGCGGGCCTCGACGTCGACGACTTCGCGCCGCGGCTGTCCTTCTTCTTCGTCGCGCGGACCACGCTGCTCGAGGAAATCGCCAAGTTCCGCGCGGCCCGCGTCATCTGGGCGCACATCATGCGGGACGAGTTCGGCGCCAAGAACCCCAAGTCGCAGATGCTGCGGTTCCATACGCAGACCGCCGGCGTGCAGCTGACCGCGCAGCAGCCCGAGGTCAACCTCGTCCGGGTGGCGGTGCAGGCCCTGGCCGCGGTGCTCGGCGGCACCCAGTCGCTGCACACCAACTCCTACGACGAGGCCATCGCCCTGCCCAGCGAGAAGGCGGCACGGCTGGCGCTGCGGACCCAGCAGGTCATCGCCTACGAGACCGACGTGACCAAGACCGTCGACCCGTTCGCCGGCTCCTACGCCATCGAGTCGATGACCGCCGAGATCGAGTCCGCTGCCCGCGACCTCATCCAGGCCGTGGAGGACCGGGGCGGCGCGGTGGCCGCGATCGAGCAGGGGTTCCAGAAGAGCGAGATCGAGAACGCCGCCTACCGCGTGGCCCGGCAGATCGACGACGGCACGCGGACCGTGGTCGGCGTCAACAAGTACCTGGCCAACGGCGAAGAGCCGTACGAGCCGCTGCGGGTCGACCCGCAGATCGAGACGGACCAGTGCGAGCGCCTCGCCGTGCTGCGCGCCGAGCGGGACAACGCCGCCGTCACCCGCGCGCTTGACGAACTCCGGACGGCCGCGGGCGGCACCGGTAACGTGCTGCCGCCCATGCGCGAGGCGCTGCGGCTGCGCGCCACCGGCGGCGAGATCGCCCACGCGCTGCGCGACGTCTGGGGCGTCTACCAGCCGCACGACGCATTCTGACCAGAAACGACCTGACCGGCGCCGGCGCCGGGGAAGCGAAAGAGATGGGGAGCCGCCGATGAACATCGTCGTCTGCATGAAGCAGGTGCCCGACACCGAACTGGAGCGAAAGCTCGTGCCCGGCAGCAATACGGTTGACCGGGCATCGGCCGACGGCGTCATCAACTACATCGATGAGTTCGCGATCGAGGAGGGGCTGAAGATCGCGGAGGCGCATGGTGGTGAGGTGACGATCTTGTCGATGGGGCCGGCGAGGGCGGCGGAGTCGATCCGTAAGGCGCTGTCGATGGGGGCGGACAAGGCGGTGCACGTGCTGGATGACGGGCTGGCGGGGTCGGACGCGCTGGCGACGTCGGCGGTGCTCGCGGCCGCGCTTGGCCAGGTGGGGTTCGACCTGGTGATCTTCGGGTCGGAGTCGACCGACGCGCGGACGGGGCTGGTGCCGGCGATGGTGGCCGAGCGGCTGGGGGTGCCGCAGCTGACGCTGGCGTCGAAGGTGGACATCGCCGGGTCGTCGGTGACGGTCCGGCGGGTGTCCGATGACGGGTACGCGGTGGTGACGGGGTCGCTGCCGGCGGTGGTGTCGGTGGTGGAGAAGATCAACGAGCCGCGGTACCCGACGTTCAAGGGGATCATGGCGGCGAAGAAGAAGCCGGTGCGGGTCCTGGCCCTCACCGACCTGGGGGTGGACGCGGGGTCGGTCGGGCTGGCGGGGGCGGCGTCGTGGGTGGAGGAGTTCGCGGCGCGGCCGCCGCGGCAGGCCGGGGTCATCGTGACGGACGAGGGGGACGGCGGCGCCAAGGCGGCCGGGTTCCTCGCCGGGCGGAAGTTCATCTAGGAGGACGTGGTCATGGCTGAGGTACTGGTCCTCGCGGAGCGCACCGCGGGCGGCGAGGTCAAGAAGGTGACCCTGGAGCTGCTGACCGCGGCGCGGCGGCTGGGTTCCCCGTCGGTGGTGTGGACCGGGCCGGGGGCGGAGGCGGCGGCCGGGCGGCTGGGCGAGTACGGGGCGGAGAAGGTGTACGCGGCCGACTCGGCCGACTTCGGTGATTACCCGGTGGCGCCGGCCGCGGAGCTGCTCGCGCAGCTGGTCGGCCAGGTATCCCCGGCCGCGGTGCTGGTGGCGGGCACGACCGAGGGCAAGGAGATCGCCGGGCGGCTGGCGGTCAAGACCGGGTCGGGGGTGCTGACCGACGCGGTCGACGTCACCGCCGGCCCTGACGGCAAGCCGGTCGCGGAGCAGCCCAACTTCGGCGGGTCGGTCACCGTCCGCTCCACCGTGCGGGCGGGCACCCCGGTCATCGCGGTGCGGCCGAACGCGATTACCGCCGAGCCGTCGCCAGCGACGGCCGCGGTCGAGGCGGTGGCGTTCACCGCGTCGGACGCGGCCAAGGCGGCGAAGGTCACCGACCGGGTGGTCGCGGAGAAGGGCGCGCGGCCAGAGCTGACCGAGGCGCAGGTCGTGGTGTCGGGCGGGCGGGGCACCGGGTCGGCCGACGGGTTCAAGGTCATCGAGGAGCTGGCCGACTGCCTCGGCGCGGCGGTGGGGGCGTCGCGGGCGGTGACCGACGCGGGCTGGTACCCGCACCAGTTCCAGGTCGGGCAGACCGGCAAGACCGTCTCCCCCCAGCTGTACGTCGCGGTCGGGATCTCCGGCGCGATCCAGCACCGGGCCGGCATGCAGACCTCCAAGACGATCATGGCGATCAACAAGGACCCCGAGGCGCCCATCTTCGAGATCGCCGACTACGGCGTCGTCGGCGACCTGTTCACCGTCGTCCCCCAGCTCATCGACGAGATCACCAAGCACAAGGGATAACACGCCGGCCCGGCCGCGCGGCGGCCGGACCGGGCCCGGCGGAAGACAGCGGATGTCCGGGCACGCCCCGATGTGCCCGAACATCCACCATCACGGGGTTAGCCGGCCGCGTCCCGCTTGTGGTCACCGGCGAATCGGTCAAGGCTGTCCTTATCGGAACTGCACCGGAAGGCGGCGGCGATGTCGTGGGATTTCTCAACCGACCCGGAGTATCAGGCGAAGCTGGACTGGGCTAGCGCCTTCGTGCGCGAGGAGGTGGAACCGCTCGACCTCATCTGGCCGCACCTGGCGTACACGCCACCAAGCGACAAGGTGCGCAAGGTCATCGACCCGCTCAAGCATGCGGTCAGGGACCAGGGACTGTGGGCGACGCACCTGGAGCCCGCACTGGGCGGTCAGGGCCACGGGCAGGTCAAGCTCTGCCTGCTCAACGAGATACTCGGGCGGTCCGCGTGGGCGCCGGTGATCTTCGGCTGCCAGGCACCCGACACCGGGAACGCGGAGATCATCGCCCGCTTCGGCACGCCCGAGCAGAAGGAGCGGTACCTAAGGCCGCTGCTCGGCGGCGAGGTGTTCTCCTCCTTCTCGATGACCGAGCCGGAAGGTGGCTCCGACCCCACGCAGTTCCGCACCCGGGCGGTACGGGACGGGAACGACTGGGTGATCAACGGCTACAAGTTCTTCTCGTCCAACGCGAAGTCCGCCGCGTTCATCATCGTCATGGTGGTGACCGACCCGGACGCGCCGCGGGGCAAGAACATGTCGATGTTCCTGGTCCCCGCGGACACACCGGGCATCACGATCGAGCGCAACATCGGCGTCGGCGGCGAACCCTCGGGTGAAGGCTCGCACGCGCTGATCAGGTACGACAACGTGCGCGTGGCGGCCGACGGGCTGCTCGGCGGCGAGGGGCAGGGGTTCGCGATCGCGCAGACCCGGCTCGGCGGCGGCCGCATCCACCACGCGATGCGCACCATCGCGCAGTGCCAGAAGGCCCTCGACATGCTGTGCGAGCGTGCCCTGTCGCGCTATACGGCCGGCAGCCTGCTCGCGGACAAGCAGTTCGTACAGGGCTACATCGCCGACTCCTACGCGCAGCTCACCCAGTTCCGGCTGTTCGTGCTCTACACCGCCTGGGAGATCGACAAGTACAACGACTACCGGCGGGTCCGGAAGAACATCTCGGCGATCAAGGCGACCATGCCGGCCGTCTACCACGACATCGCGGCCCGGGCGCTGCAGGTGCACGGCGCGCTCGGTGCCAGCAACGAGATGCCGTTCACCCGGATGGTGTCCGGCTCCTTCGTCATGGGGCTGGCCGACGGGCCGACCGAGGTACACAAGGTCACCGTGGCCAAGCAGGTGCTACGCGGCTACCAGCCGTCCGATGACCTGTGGCCGTCGGAGCACCTGCCGAAGAAGCGGGCCGCCGCCCGGGCCAAGTACGCCGCCTACCTGGAGGACGACGAGTAAGCGCGTCGCGCGGCTAGCCAAGCCCGGTCGCGGACGCGGATTGTCCGGGTCGGCGCTACGGTCGGGTCATGGCTGATTTCTCCGGCACGGACCTGCGCGGATCACGGTTCGAGCGGGCCGACCTGGGGCGAGATGCCGGACACGCCGGGAGTGCCGCGCGACCGCCTGTTCGCGGAACGCGATCTCACGGTGCCTGAGGCTAGGGAGTCTTAGCCGAACGGGCGGCGGCGGCACCCGGCACCGGGCTCGGTAATGTCGTCCCTGAAGTCGCGTGACGGGGAGGGAATCATGAGCGAACCGCCAGCCGAGGTCGTCCGGCAGCGCGGGCTGTGGTTCGAGGAGCTGCGGACCGGGGTCGTCTACCGGCACGCGCCCGGCCGCACCATCGGCGAGGCGGACAACACGCTGTTCTCCACGCTGACCATGAACCCGCAGTCGCTGCACCTGGACGCCGCGTTCAGCGAGTCGACCGAGTTCGGCGAGCGGCTGGTGAACAGCCTGCTCACCATGTCGGTGCTGGTCGGGCTCTCCGTCGGCCACCTGACGCAGGGGACGATCGTGGCGAACCTCGGGTTCCGTGACGCCAAGTTCCCCGCGCCGGTCCGGCACGGCGACACGCTCTACGGCGAGACGGTGGTGACCGACAAGCGGCTGTCGGCCAGCCGTCCCGGTCAGGGGATCGTGACCTTCGAGCACACCGCGCGCAACCAGCACGGCGAGGTCGTGGCCGTGGTCACCAGGACCACGCTGATGCGCTGCCGGCCGGACGCTGAGCCGGATCACCGGACCCAGGCGGACGCGGACTGATGGCGCCCACCGACCCGGCCGCCCTGCCAGGCCCGGCGCTGCTGTTCTGCCCGGCCGACCGGCCCGACCGGTACGCGAAGGCGCTTGCCGCGGCGGACGCGGTCATCCTCGACCTGGAGGACGGCGTCGGCGCCGGCGGCAAGGACGCCGCGCGGGCGGCGCTCGTCGCCACGGACCTGGACCCGGCGCGGGTCATCGTCCGGGTCAACGCCACCGGGACACCGGAGCACGCGGCGGACATCGCGGCGCTGCGCGGGACCGGGTACCGGCAGGTCATGGTGCCCAAGACGGAGACCAGGGCGCAGCTCGACGCGCTCGGCGGAGACTGGCGGGTCGTGGCGCTGTGCGAGACAGCGCTCGGCGTCGTCAACGCGGCCGAGATCGCCGCGGCGCCCGCTGTCATCGCGGTGATGTGGGGCGCGGAGGACCTCATCGCCTCGATGCGCGGGCGGACCAGCCGGCGGCCCGACGGCGGGTACCGGGACGTCGCGCTGCACGCCAGGTCGGCGGTGCTGCTCGCGGCCTCCGCTTACGGCCGGCCCGCCATCGACGCCGTATACGTGAACATCCCCGACCTGGACGGGCTGGCCGCCGAGGCGGAGGACGCGGCCGCGTCCGGGTTCGCCCTGAAGGGCTGCGTTCACCCCAGCCAGGTCGCGGTCGTCCGCAAGGCGTTCCAGGCGGACGAGGCGCAGGTCGCGTGGGCCAGGCGGGTCCTCGAAGCGGCGCGCGACGCTGGCGCGCGGGACAAGGGCGCGATCAGGGTGGACGGCCAGATGATCGACGCACCGCTCATCCGCCAGGCCGAGGCGATCATCGCCTCCCTGCGCTGAGCGCGCATGATCGTCGCCGGCCCGGAGGATCCGGCCGCGATCGGGCCGGCCGGCGCGGTCCTCGCCGGCGCCTTCCCCGGCTAGCGCCTGGCTGGTGTTCCGGTTAACGTCAGCCAGCGGCGGGCGCCAGGTAGGTGCGGGCGGCGGTGGTCAGCGCGGTGATGCCGGTGCGCAGCGTCGGCTCGATCACCGGGGCGAAGAACGGGGAGTGATTGGACGGCAGGCTGTCCACAATGGCCTTGGCCTCCTCGATCGTGGTGACGCCGGCGAACAGCGCGGGGTCGGAGCCGCCGATGAACCAGTAGGCGCACGGGACGCCGACCGCGGTCGCCAGCAGGCCGACGTCCTCGCTGCCGGTCACCGGGCCCGGGTCGAGGGTCAGGCCGACGCTGTTGTTGAACACCTCGGTAAGCCTGGCGCTGGCCGCCGGGTCGTTGACCAGGAGGGGGAACGACGACGTGGTGGTGATCTCCGGGTCCTTCCGCGCACCTGAGGCGGCCGCCTCGGCGCGGACGATCCTGTCGATCGCGGTGCGCACCTTGTCGTGCACCTTCTCATCGAAGGAGCGCAGCGAGAGCTCCAACTCGGCCCGGTCGGGGATGATGTTCGCGGCAGTGCCCGCGTGCAGCGAGCCGACGGTGAGCACGGCGGTGTCGGCCGCCGCCACCTCACGGGAGAGGATGCCCTGCAGCCGCAGCACGGTGGCGGCGGCCATCAGTACCGGGTCCACCGTGGTCTCCGGGCGCGAGCCGTGCCCGCCCGCGCCGTGCAGCACCACGCGTATCGCGTCGGCGGCGGCCATCGCCGGGCCGCCGTGCAGGCCGAGCACGCCGGCCGGCAGCGGCATGACGTGCTGGCCGAGCACGATGTCGGGTACGGGGAACCGGGCATACAGGCCGTCGTCGATCATGGCTTGCGCTCCCCCGTCGCCCTCCTCGGCCGGCTGGAAGACAAGCAGCAGCCTGCCCTGCCAGGCACCGGACGACGCTTGCGCGGCCAGTTCCGCCGCCGCGCCGAGCAGGCAGCTGACGTGCATGTCGTGGCCGCAGGCGTGCATCACCGGGACGTCGGTGCCGACGGCATCCCGCACGCGCCGGGTGCTCGCGTACGGCAGGCCGGTCTGCTCGAGCACCGGGAGCGCGTCCATGTCGGCGCGCAGCAGCACGGTCGGCCCGTCGCCGTTCTCGAGCACGCCGACCACGCCGGTCCCGCCGACGGCGGCCGTGACCTGGTAGCCGAGGCCGTGCAGCCGTTCGGCGGCGATGCCCGCGGTGCGGCGCTCGGCGAACGCGAGTTCCGGGTGCGCGTGCAGGTCGCGGTAAAGCGCGGCCAGGTCATCGAGGTCAGCGACATCAGCCACAGGGGCCTCCTCAGCGAGCGACGGGGCTGTCCGCCGGCCCTCGGGGCGCGGTGCTGCCGCGATGAGGCCAGACGTGCCTGACTGCACGATAGCCTCGATCCCGGCGACCGCCACCTGTGACGCCCGCCACGTTGGCGCTCACCCGGGACCGCCCTGGCCGGTTCTCATTCTTGATTGTCGCCGCATACGCTAAGCAGAACGATTTTTCATGAAGGGATTCGGTGTCATGAAGGGTTTATGGCGCAATAGCACTAAAAAGGCTTCATGATCAAATCATGGCCGGAGGTCACGGCATTGGTACCTTTGAGGCCAGTGGCACTAAAGCTATTCGGTGCGTGACGTTTCAATTCTTGCTCGTCCCGTCGGTGCCGAGGGAAACGTCAGCCAGCATTTTTCCAGGCCGTCAGGCGACGGTGGCGCTGTCGATGGGGTTACCCTGATGTGCCATGAACGCCCAGCCATCGGCATCGCCGCCGGCATCGCTTCCCGAGATGTCGCTGCCGGAATGGCTCGTGCTCGCCATTCTCAGCCAGCAGCCGGCGCACGGCTTCGCGGTCGCTCAGCTCACCGCGTCCGGCGGCCACCTGGGCCGGGTCTGGCAGATCCCCAAGGCGGTGGTCTACCGCGCGATCGGCCGCCTGCTCGACGCCGGCCTCATCGTGCCCGCAGGGACCGAGCCCGGTCTCGGCCCGCAGCGCACTGTCTACGCCGCCACGGACGGCGGCCGGGCGGCCGCGCAGCGCTGGCTGCACGAGCCCGTCGAGCACGTGCGGGAGATCCGCTCCGGGCTGCTGCTCAAGCTCGCGCTCCTGGACCGGGCGGGCGAGGACCCGGCAGGCCTGCTGCGCGCGCAGCGCGCCGTGCTCGAACCGCTCGTCGGCGCGATCGAGTCGCGCCGCGCCGGCAGCCAGGGCTTCGACGCAACCCTCCTCGCGTGGCGCCGCGCGACCGCGGTCGCCGCCCTGGAATTCATCGACATCATCGCGCCCGCCGGGTCGAGGCAGCCGTAGCCGCCTGACAGCGGTCAGCGCCCGGGGCGGCGCAACTGGAGTCAGCCGAGCCCCGCTGGGTAGCGTTGATCATCAGTATCGCCGACTTTGCGGAGTGCCATTCATGAGGCTGAGCGCGCGTAACCAGATTCCGGCCACCGTCACCGCCGTCACCTTCGGGGAAGCGACCGCCAACATCGAACTCGACGCCGGGGGCACCCGGCTTGTTGCCACGATCACGGTGGAGGCCGCCCGCGAGCTTGGCCTCGCCACCGGAAGCCAGGTCACCGCCGTCATTAAGGCGTCCGACGTCATCATCGCCGTCGCAGTCTGAGCCTCTCCCCTTTCGGCCCGGGGCCGACGGCCTGCCCGCAGCCGGATTGCGCGGTGGCGCCTGGGTTACCGCGCACCCGTACCGTTAGGCTCAGCTCAGGAATTTCAACGCTGAGGACGGAGGGCTCATGGCCGCTAAGGGCAGTGCTGAATGGAAGGGTGACCTTCCCTCGGGGACCGGCACCTTCACCGCCGGTGACTCGATCAGCGGCGGGTACACGTTCAAGTCCCGGTTCGAGGACGGCCCGGGCTCCAATCCCGAGCAGCTCATCGCGGCTGCGCACGCGGCGTGCTTCTCGATGGCCCTGTCGAACATCCTCGCCACGGCGGGCAGCCCGCCCGAGTCGGTGCACACGGACGCGACGGTGACGCTCCGGTTCGTCGACGGCGCTCCCACGATCACCAAGATCGCGCTGGTCACCAGGGGCCGGGTGCCGGGCATGGACCAGGAGACGTTCGCCGGGCACGCCGCGACGGCTAAGGTCGGCTGCCCGGTGAGCAGGGCACTCGCCAGCGTTCCGGAGATCACCCTGGAAGCGACGCTCGCATAACCCGGGTGACCCGGGGTACCCGGAGCCGCGGGCTGCCAGCTGCGGCTCCGGGATCTCTACGGAAGGATGAACATGGAGTTCGCGAAGCTTGCTGACGGGAACCAGCTGCCCATGCTCGGGCTTGGCGTCTGGCAGGTCCCCGCAGGGGCGGCGTGCGAGAACGCCGTCCGCTGGGCGCTTGAGCTCGGTTACCGGCACATCGACACCGCCCAGGCCTACGGCAACGAGGCCAGCGTCGGCAAGGCGCTGCGGGACAGCGGCGTGCCACGCGACGAGGTGTTCATCACCACCAAGTTCTACCCGGGCGGCAAGGAACCGGTCGCCGACGCCGAGCAGAGCCTGCGCCGGCTCGGCGTCGACCAGGTGGACCTGTACCTGGTGCACTGGCCGCAGCGCGGCCCGGTCTGGGCCTGGCCCGGCATGGAGCGGGCGCTCGAGCGCGGCCTCACCCGGTCGATCGGCGTATCGAACTTCGGCGCGGCCGACCTTGACCAGGTGACCAACGCGGGCAGCGTCACCCCGGCCGTCAACCAGATCCAGTTCAGCGCCATGGAGTACCGGCGCGGGCTGCTTGAGGCCTGCCGGCGGCACCGCGTCACGGCGGAGGCGTACAGCCCGCTCGGCACCGGCCGTCACCTCGGCAACAAGCGGGTCAGCGAGATCGCCAAGCGGCTCGGCCGCACCCCCGCGCAGGTGCTACTGCGCTGGTGCCTGCAGCACGGCGTCCCGGTGATCCCCAAGTCGACGCACCGCGAGCGGATCGAGGAGAACGCCCAGGTCTTCGACTTCACCCTGTCCGACGGGGACATGGCCACGCTCGACTCACTCGACAAGACCCGCGGCACCGACCGCGCCCTCGAGCACCCCTGGTGGCGGTAACCGCGAGAGTCCGAGGCAGTCCCTTTCTCGCGCAGGCAGCGCGGCGCCGGGATGACGGCTAGGGGAACGGGGCGCTGGTCTCGCGCAGGAGGTAGAGCCCGATCAGGAGGAAGGCGGCGGGCAGGATCCAGTGCCCGTACCGCGCGATGACGCCCGTGACTCGCTGGTGCCGCACGAGCACGCCGCCGGCCAGGCACCAGAGGGCGACGCAGGCCGTGAAGACGACGAGGGTCACCATGGTGGTGGCGGTTCCGGCCGCGGCGAAGAACGGGGTGTAAGCGGCCAGGTTGTCGGCCCCGTTGACGATGGTGAGCGCGGCCACGCCGAACGGGCCGCCGGCGGACGGAGGCCGCGGTTGTTCCCCGTCGCGCAGCGAGCGGATCGCGGCGGCGAGGGTGACCAGGCCCATGCCGACCGGGATGAGCGCGAGCAGCCAGAGCCATCGCTCTGGCACCAGGGCCAGGCCGCGCCCGGCGCCCAGCGACAGGCCGGCCAGGACCGCGAAGCCGGCGTACTGGCCGGCCCAGATCTGCCACCGCCGCGGCCGCCCGGTCGCCTGGGAGGCGGCGCTGAGCAGCGCGAGAACAACCACGTCGTCGAGGTTGGTCCCCGCGAACAGTGCCGCGGCCGTGCCGACCTGGGCCAGGAGCGAGCTCAGAGCGCGCTGCCGCCCGTCGCCAGGCGCATCAGTTCACTGTCGACGTCGATGTCCGTCTCCTTGCCGCCGTCCGAGCCGAGCTCGTGCTGGTAACTCTGCCACGCCTGCTCGCGCACCTGGCGCGCGAAGCCGGACTCCATGAGCAGCACGAGTTCGAACGCGGCGCGGTCGATCCGCTTGTTCAGCGACGGGTCTGCCCAGTCCTCCGGCGCGGCGAACAGCGATGTCGGCACGGGCAGCGTGCGCAGGTAGGCGAACAGCGAGCGCAGCTGGTCATCGACGACGAGCGCGTGCCGCGCCGTCCCCGCGGTGGCCGCGAGCACTGCCGGCTTGCCGATCAGCAGGTCATTGTCGAGCACGTGGAAGAAGGAGGTGAACAGCCCGCTCGGGCCGGCCTTGTAGACCGGGGCGGCGGCGATGACGCCGTCGGCAGCGCCGAGCGCGTCGACCGCCTGCTGCAGCCTGGGCGTCACCAGCTGGCCGGTCAGCGCGGTGGTGATGTCGGTGGCGAGCTCGCGCAGGTCGATCACCCGCGCCCGCACGGTGTTGCCGCGCGCCGCGGCCACCGCGGCGACGCGCTGCGCCGTCCGGTCGGCCAGCATCCGGGTCGAGGACGGGTCCGACGTCCCGGCGCTAACCACGACGAGGGTGAAAGTCTCGCTCATTGCTTTTCCTTACTGGTCCTTTTCGATCAGTCAGAACGAGGGGCGGTTACACCAGCTTCGCGCACAGCTCCCCGAGCTGGCGGAGCTCGGCCGGGGTGAGGCCGCCGAGCATCGACTGGGCGACCGAGCGGGCGTGCCGCCGGCCGACGCGCCGCTGGACCGCCCTGCCCTGCTGCGTCAGCGACAGGCGCACGCCGCGGCCGTCCGCGGGGTCCGTCGCCCGGTCGATGAGGCCGCGCTCGGTGAGCCGGTCCACCATCCGGGACAGCGCCGGCTGGCTGAGCAGCACGTGGCGGTTGAGTTCGGTGAGCCGGATCGGCTCCTGGCACTTGGACAGCGTGTAGAGGACGTCGTACTCCCGCATCGACACGTCCCCCCAGACGTCCTGCGCGTTGAACCGCCTGACCAGCGCGGCGTGGGCGGACATGAGCGCCTCCCACGCGTCGTTGGCCGGATGGGGGTGATCCCCCGGGGGGACGGTCCCCCGGTCCCCCGGAGGGCCCGCCCGATGGGCGCGCCGGGGGACCGGGCGGAGGGAGCCGGCTGTCATCAGAACACCGCCGGGTACTCGGCCCTGACGTCCTCGGCCGTGTCCTGGTAGGGGGACGCGCCGGTCACGTTGTCGCCGCGGTTGGCGTTGGGCCGCGGCTGACGGGCCGGCTTGCCGCCGTACCTGGCCGCCACGAGCAGCTCGTGGGTCGGGGCCGGAGCCGTCTGCGGGTCCTGCCTCGCCTCGATCTCCCTGCGCAGCACCGGGATGACCTCGCCGCCGAGCAGCTCAAGCTGGCTGAGCACGGTCTTCAGCGGCAGGCCCGCGTGGTCCATGAGGAACAGCTGGCGCTGGTAGTCGCCGAAGCTCTCGCGGAACGTCAGCGTCTTGTCGATGACCTCCTGCGGCGACCCGACGGACAGCGGCGTCATCTCCATGAAGTCCTCCATGGACGGGCCGTTGCCGTAGACGGGCGCCGCGTTGAAGTACGGGCGGAACTCCTTCTTGGCGTCCTGCGAGTTCTTCGCGAGGAAGGCCTGGCCGCCGAGGCCGACGATCGCCTGCTGCTCGGTGCCGTGGCCGTAGTGCGCGAAGCGCTTCCGGTAGAAGCCGATGAGCCGCATGTAGTGCTCCTTCGGCCAGAAGATGTTGTTGGCGAAGAAGCCGTCGCCGTAGTAGGCGGCCTGCTCGGCGATCTCCGGCGAGCGGATCGAGCCGTGCCAGACGAACGGCGGCACGTCGTCAAGCGGCCGCGGGACGCTGGTAAAGCCCTGCAGCGGAGAGCGGAACTTACCCTTCCAGTCCACCACGTCCTCGCGCCACAGCCGGTGCAGCAGGTTGTAGTTCTCCAGCGCGAGCGGCAGCGACTGCCTGATGTCCTGGCCGAACCACGGGTACACGGGCGCGGTGTTGCCGCGGCCGAGCATCAGGTCCGTCCGGCCCTTCGACAGGTGCTGGAGCATGGCGTACTCCTCGGCGATCCGCACCGGGTCGTTGGTCGTGATCAGCGTCGTGGACGTGGTGACGAGCAACCGCTTGGTGGACGCCGCGATGTAAGCGAGCAGGGTGGTCGGCGAGCTTGAGAAGAACGGCGGGTTGTGGTGCTCGCCGATCGCGAACACGTCCATGCCGACTTCCTCGGTCTGCTGCGCGATCTTGACGATCGCGTCAATCCGCTCCGCCTCGCTGGGCGTGTAGCCGGCGACTGGGTCGCGGGTGATGTCACTGACCGAGAAGATCCCGAACTGCATGGTAAATGCCTCCCCAGGCGCCGCCGCGGCGGCGCCGGCGTCATTCAGTTGTATGTGTTTGCATGGATCTTTAACGCAGATACCGTCCGGGTATTCCCCCGGCGTCAGGAACGGGCGGCGATGCGCTCGCGGCCGGCCCGCTCGTAGGCCTCCTCGCTGAGGCCGATGTGCTGGCGGGCGGCGAGCAGGTCGCGTAGCAGGCGCTGCATGAGCTGCGACAGCGCCAGCAGCCGCCCCCCGCCGTACCTGAACAGGGTCACGGTCAGGTCCGCGCAGGTGTCCGCGGCGAAGACCGACGCGACGGTCAGGTCGGTGTGCATCCGCGGCGGCACCGCCCCGGCGCGGGCGGCGGTCCAGGTCGCCAGCACCGCGTCCCGGTGGGCCGCCCTGGCCGCCCGCAGCCTGGCCTGCGCCCGGCCGATTTCCGCGTGAAACACCGGGCGGTCCGCCAGCGAGGGGCCGCCGGGGATACGCGCCTGGCCGGCCAGCCTGGCCATCTCGTCAAGCGCGCGGCGGGCCAGCCCGATCATCAGCGGCGGCAGCTCGTTGGACAGGAACACGTGCGCTTCCACGTTGAACAGGGCGCCGCCCCGGCAGGCGCTCGCGGCTCGCTCGAACGTCAGCTCCGCGGGGACGAAGACCTCATCCAGCCGGAAGTCGAAGCTGCCGCTGCCGCGCAGCCCGGCCACCCGCCAGTTGTCGACGATCGTGGCCTGCTCGCGTGGCACGATCGCCACCATCAGCTGGCCGCCGGGGCTGGCCGACCGGAAGCCGCCGATCAGCCAGTCGGCGTGGCCGCAGCCGCTGGCGAAGGACCACTGCCCGCTGACCAGGTACCCGCCGGCCGTCGGCCGTCCGGTCCCGCGCGGCCCTGGGGTCCCCATCACGAGCGGTCGCGGGCGGCCGGCCGCAGCGGCGAACACCCGCCGCGCCCCGGCGTCGGGCAGCCAGCCGCCGGCCGTCCCCGTGCCGCCGTTGCCGACCATGACCGCCCAGGCCGTCGCGCTGTCGGTGTAGGCGAACTCCTCGAGCACGGCGCAGAAGTCGAGGGGATCGATCGGCGTGCCGCCGAGCTCCGCGGGCGTCTTCAGCCAGAACGCGCCAAGCTCGCGGAGCGTGGCCATGGCGCCGGACGGCAGGTTCCGCTCCGCCTCGGCCCGGTCGCCCGCCGCCTCGAACTCCGCGCGCCGTTCCCTGATGGCGGCGAGCAGCCCCGCCTTGATGGCACCGCTGTCGTCCACTCCAGGATCGCCTCCCGGTTAAGGCAGCCGCGGCTATGCCGCTTGGACCGCGTAAGTGCCGCTAAGACCGCATGTGAGTGACGGTGCCGAAGGCGCGCTGCCGGTACAGCAGCGGCTCGAAGGAGTGCGTGTCCGCGTGGACTACCAGGCCGATGATGATCACGTGATCGCCGGCCGCGACAAGCTGGTCGGTGCGGCACACCAGCCACTGGCCCTTGCCGGCGAGCCGGGGGGCACCGTGGTCCATGTACCAGGCCACGCCGGCGAACTTGTCCGCGCCCTTGCGCGCGAAGGTGGTGGCGAGCGCCTGCTGGCCGGACGCGAGCACGTTCACGCCGAAATGGCCGGTCTCCTGGATGATCTTGAGCAGGTCCGAGTTCTCGTCGAGGGAGACCAGGATCATCGGCGGGTCGAGCGACAGCGAAGAGAACGCGCTCACCGTGGTGCCGTGCGGCCTGCGGTCGATGTGCGAGGTCACCACGGTCACCGGGGTGGGCACCCGGGCGAGCGTGTCACGGAAGACGGTGGCGTCGACCCGGTCGTACCCGGGGACGCCCAGCGGACCGTCTTCGTCGTTCGCGGCACCGCCGTCCCGCATGTCGCCTCCCTCGCGAGCTGCCTGGATCTTTCGACCATATCCGGTGCGGGCAAGCCGGGCCAGCAGCGGCAAGCTCAGACCGCCCTGTGCCCTGCCACAGTGGACAGCGCTCATCCGGCGAGAGACGATCCAGGTCATGATCAACGGCGTTCCTTCCCGGGACACGACCGCGCGCCCGATGGCTCCGCCACCGTATCGGGCGCGCACCGGGGGGTACGGGGGGTCGTCCCCCCGGGCGACATGAGCCTCGACGGGAAGGTCGCCGTCGTGACCGGCGGGGCGGGCGGGCTCGGCGCCGCCGCGGCGCTGCGGCTGTCGCGGGAAGGGTGCCGGGTCGTCGTGGTGGACATCGACGGCGACGGCGCGCGACGGGTCGCCGAGGCGCTGCCGGGGCAGGGCATCGCGGTCGCGGCGGACGTCTCGGCGGAAGAGGATGTCGAGCGGTACCTGGACGAAGCCACGCACTCGTTCGGGCGTATCGACCTGCATCACCTGAACGCGGGGATTCCCGGGTCCGCCGACGGCTTCCCCGACCTGTCCGCCGCCGAGTTCGACCGGGTCATGGCGGTGAACGTGCGGGGGATCTTCCTCGGGCTGCGCGGCGCGTTCCGCCGGTACCGCGCGCAGCAGGCGGCGGGCAGCGTCGTGCTCACCGCGTCGATCGCGTCGCTGCGCGGCAGCGCCGACCTGATCGCCTACCAGACGTCCAAGCACGCGGTGCTCGGGCTGCTGCACGGTGCCGCCATGTACGGCGGGCCGCTCGGCATCCGGGTCAACGCGGTGGCGCCGGGGATCGTGCCGACTGCGCTGTTCACGCCGGCCGGGCGGGAGGACATGGTGCGGCGGGCCGCGACCGCCCCGCTGCGCCGGGCGGGGACGCCGGACGAGATCGCGTCGGTGGTCGCCTTCCTGCTGTCTGACGAGGCCTCCTACATGACGGGAGAAGTGGTGTCGGTGGACGGCGGGTCTTCCATCGTGTCCACGGTGCGCGCCTCCGGCGGCGCGGGCGCCTGGGACTTCGGTGCGCTCGACGCGCGCACCTACCGGCGAGAGGAGCAGGGGTGACGGAGAGCGCGGCCGGGCGGGCCATCGGGTTCGTCGGGCTGGGGAACATGGGCGGGCGGATGACGCGCCGGCTTGTCGCGGCTGGCGTCCGGGTGACCGGGTACGATGTCCGGCCGGGTCAGGCGGAGTCGGCCGGCGCCATCGCGGCGGAGTGGCTCGGGGAGGTGTGCGACGGGACCGAGGCGGTGCTGCTATCGCTGCCGGACAGCCGCGCCGTGGAGTCCGTGGTGCTCGGTGACCGGCCCGCGGCGGACGGGCTGCTCGCGTTCGCCCGGCCGGGCCAGGTGCTCATCGACCTGTCAACCTCCGCGCCGTCCGCCACGCAGCGGATCGCCGCCGCGCTCGCCGAACGCGGCGTTCATTACCTGGATGCGGGGATCTCCGGCGGCGCTGCCGCCGCGGAGAAGGGAACGCTGACGATCATGGCAGGCGGCGAGGCCGCGGTCCTCGACTCGGTCCGCTGGGTGTTCGCGCCCATCGCCGCCAAGATCGTGCTGATGGGCGGAAGCGGTGCCGGGCACTCCACCAAGCTGCTCAACAACTTCCTTAACGCGGTGACGCTCGCCGCGACCGCCGAGGTGATGGTCGCCGCGCGCAAGGCCGGGCTCGACCTCGCGGCGGTGCTCGACGTGATCAACTCATCCAGCGGGGTCAGCTACGCGAGCACGAACCGCTTCCCGCACATCATCAAGGGCGATTACCTGGAGGGCGGGCTGACGAGCAACCTGATGACCAAGGACGTGGTCGCCTACGTGGATCACGTGCGGGAACTCGGGGTACCCTGCCTCAACGCCGCGGGGCCGCTCGCCTCGTTCGGCGCGGCGGCCAACCTCGGCTACGGGGAACTGATCAGCAACCGGGTGGTGGACGCGATCGGCGACCTCGCTGGCGGGGTGCGCTTGCATTCGGCCGGCCAGGAGGAACACCCGGCTGGCGGCGGAGACGGGACGGACGGCTCACGGGACGGGCAGGCGGGGACGGGAGGGAACGCCTCATGACGGCGGACCAGGGCGGCGTGGCACCGGGCGAGGTGGTCGGATTCGTCGGGCTCGGGAACATGGGCATCCCGATGACGCGACGGCTCGTCGCGGCCGGGTACCAGGTGCGCGGATTCGATACATCGGCCCAGGCGATGCGGGACTTCGCGGACATCGGGTCGTCGGACGCGGGCGGCGGGGTGACCGCCGTCGCCGGGCTCGCCGCGGTGGGTGACGGGGCGGCTGCCGTCATCTTGATGCTGCCCGACTCGGACGTCGTCGAGCGCGTGCTGCTCGGCCGCCTCGTCAGCGAGCCTGAGCCGGCCCCGGGGAGCACCAGCGGCGGGCTGCTCGGCAGCCTGCCCGCGGGCGCCACCGTCATCGACATGTCGTCGTCTGACCCGGCGCGGACCCAGGCGCTTGCCCCGCTGCTCGCCGCGGCGGGCGTCACGCTCATCGACGCGCCGGTGTCGGGCGGCGTCGCCGGGGCCCGGGCCG
>DASWAE010000016.1:0-69636 GCA_036391275.1 Trebonia sp. | reverse complement strand
CGGGCCGTAGCGCCGCGTACGACAGGTCAAACGAGACGCGCACCGCCGACTGCTCGTCACCGGGCACCGAGAGTACCGACAGCCGGTTGCCCTCCCGGAGCTCGGCGGCGAGCCCGCTGAGCGGCTGCCCGGCCTGCCTGGCCAGGTGCGCCGCCGCGATCCGCAGCGCGAGCGGCAGGCACGCGCACAACTCGGCCACCGCTACGGCGGCGTCCCGCTCGGCGCTGACCCGGTCCGCGCCGAGCACGGCGGAAAGCACGGCCAGTGCCTCGTCCTTGCTCAGCACGCCGAGCGGCAGCAGCCGGGCGCCCTCCCGCACGGCGAGGCCGGCCAGCCGGTCGCGGCTGGTGATCACCGTCAGGCAGCCGGCCCCACCCGGTAGCAGCGGGCGAACCTGGCCCGGATCCCGCGCGTTGTCGAGCACCACAAGCACCCGGCGGTCCGCGAGCAGGCTTCGGTACAGTCCAGTGGCCTCGTCCACCTCGGGCGGGATCCGCTCGGCAGGCACGCCGAGCGCGCGCAGGAAGCCGGCCAGCACGCGCTCGGGCGGCAGCGGGGGAGCGGGCGCGTACCCGGCCAGGTTGGCGTAGAGCTGGCCATCGGGGAAGTCGTCACGGTGCCGGTGCGCCCAGTGCACGACCAGCGCAGTCTTCCCCACGCCCGCCGTTCCGCTGACCGCCACAACCGGACCGCCGCCGGAGGGCGCGCTGGCCAGCAGCGCGCCCAGCTCCGCCAGCTCGCGGTCGCGTCCGGCGAACCCGGCGACCGTCGGCGGCAGCTGCGCGGGCACCGGCGGGCCCGCATCCCGCGTCTCCCCTGGCGCCGCCGGCGCCGCAGATGGCAGCGGTTCCGGCACCGCGGGCCGCGCATCGCCCGGCTCGGGCGGCACCTCATTCCGCAAGATCGCCAGCTCGAGGTCACGCAGCGCCGGGCCGGCGTCCAGGCCGAGATCCTCGGCAAGCCGCTGCCGGCAGCGGCGGAACTCGTCAAGCGCCTCGGCTGCCCGCCCGTCCAGGTACAGCGCGGTCATCAGCAGTCCGGCCAGCCGTTCCCGAAGCGGATGCACCGCCACCAGGCCGCGCAGCTCGTCGAGTACCTCCCGGAGCCGCCCGAGGCGCAGCAGCGCGTCAAGCCGGTCTTCGAGCGCGCCGAGGCGGGCCTCCTCAAGGCCGGCGCACAGCCGTTCGGCCACCGCGGGTGTCGCTGTGCCGTCCAAGGCGGCACCGGACCACAGCGCCAGCGCCTCGTCGAGCAGCGCGATCCGCGCCGCGTCGCCTGTCGTTCCCCGCGCCCTGGACAGCAGTGACCGGAACCGGTGCGCGTCGATCAGGGAGCGGTCCGCGGCCAGCAGGTACCCGGAGCCCGCCAGCTGCACGTCCAGCTCGTCCACATCGCGCAGCGCCGAGCGCAGCCCGGACACGCAGACCTGGATCGCGTGCTGCGCCGTGCGCGGCGGGTCCTCCGGCCAGGCCAGGTCTATCAGCCGCGCCACGTCGACCGCCCGCCCCGCTTCCAGCGCGAGAACCGCGAACACCAGCCGCTGCTTACGCGGACCGAGCGCGATCGCCCGTTCCCCGTCCCATGCGCCCACCGGGCCGAGCAGCCGGATG
The DNA here is from genome assembly GCA_036391275.1 of Trebonia sp. GTDB lineage: Bacteria > Actinomycetota > Actinomycetes > Streptosporangiales > Streptosporangiaceae > Trebonia. Next base: position 68,026 of record DASWAE010000016.1, on the reverse strand, counting down.
CTGACTCCCACCAGCCGATGGTAAACGCCGCCGCGCGGACTATGAGCGGATTCTGAACGCCTGCCGCGATCATGAACTGCCGCCGGCCGGAACCCCTGGTCCGGTGCCCGCAGCCAGCAGCCAGCAGCCAGCAGGAGGAAATCAGATGTCCAGAACGAAAGCGGCAGTCTCCGGTGCCCCGCTGCTCGTGGCAGTCGTGCTGGCCATCGGGGGATGTGGCTCCTCCGGCGGCACCACCACCGCTGCCAGCCAGCAGGCAACAGGGACGGCAGGCAGCGGGCCCGCAAGCGCCGCAAACGGCACGGGCGGCGGCAACGCCGTCGCCTCCTGCAGCCATGGCCTGCAAGCTGGAGCGGCTGGCGTGGTGGACATCGAGTGCGACGGCCCTGCCACGATCCACATCACGGCCGGGTCTGTCTCCGACAGCATCACCGGCGGTACCTGCCGGCGGGCCGACAGCACGTGGACCGTGACCGCAGGCGTGGTCACCCAGTACGGCGTCTACGACGGGCCGCCGGTGAACGTGGTCTCAGTCGCCGCCACGGTCGGCAAGGACGCCTCGATCCAAGGGGAGCTCGGCGGCAAGATGCTGCTCGTGGACAGCGCCTCGTTCGCCTTGTCCGCCGGGGGCAAGTCCGCTCATCTCGTCGGCACCTCGAACCGGAACGCTGACATCTCCAACACCCGGGTCATCGTCGACGTCACCTGCTGACTGGCGGGGGCAGTTTAGAAACCGAGCCTGGCTAGCAGCGCTTCGCTTCCCGCCCGCAGGCGCGCGGCGGCGGCATCGTCCTGGGCCGCGGCGGAAGGCGTTTCCGCTGCCTTCTGGTAGAAGAAGCGGCCGCCCCTCCGGGTCGGCCCGGCGTGCCAGCTCGCGGGTGAACAGTATGTTGGCGAGTTTCGCCCGGCCGTAGGCAACGGCGGGCTGGAAGCCGCCAAGGCTCTGCAGGTCAGTGAAGTCAAGCGCGTCGATCATCCGGTGTGCGCTCGACGGTACAGCGATCACCCGTGTCGTTCCCGGCGGCTGGCTGGCCGCGCTTGCCCTGAGCAGCGGCATCAGCTCTCGCGTCAGCAGGAAGGGGGCGAGGTGGTTGGCGGCGCTTCGGCGGCGGCACTGCGCTGCGGGTCGCGGCCGACGCCGATCACCTGCCAGCCGAGCGCCGCGAGCCTGATGGCAGTCGACTTACCGATGCCCGAACTGGCTCCGGTGACGAGCGCGACGCGTCTCGCGAGCTGCGGAGCCCAGCGCGTCGTCCGGCTGGGCGAGGCGGGGCCGAGCACCATCGGCAACCCGCACGACGCCATGTACCCGCTGCACCGTTTCGTGCACTGGATGGCGCACGAAGACGGACCGGGACCACACTAGGAGCGCGCTCGGCGCCACGAACCACGACGGGCGATGCCGTCCTAGCGGGATGACGTGAGGCGGGCTGGCAGCCGCGTCCCGGCGATGACCCCGATGAGGGCAACCGCGCCGGCGAACGCGAACGCGAGGGCGACTCCGGGGCCGTGCCCGATCCCGGTTGCGGCGGCGGCCACGATCGCTCCCGCCACTCCGGTGCCCAGGGCCTGGCCGAGCACGTCGCAGAGCTGGAGCGCCGAGGTCGCCCGGCCCTCCTCGCCCGCCGCGGCGCGGTCGAGCGTGGTCACGGACAGCGGCGCGTAGGCGGTGCCGATCCCTCCGCCGGCCAGCGCCCATGCCAGGATCGCCAGCGCGGGAGGCACGGACGGCAGCAGCACGAGGCACATCACCGCCAGGCCGACGGCGACCACGCACTCGCCAGTCCGGACCAGGCGGCGCGGGCCGGACCGGTCGATGTACCGGGCCTGCACCCACGATCCCGCCGTCCAGGTAAGGGTCGACGCGGTGAGCGCGAGAGCGGCCAGCGCGGTCGGGGCGTGCCGGACCGTCACGATCGCGTACGGAACATATGCGTCTCCCGCGAAAAAGCAGCACGTCAGCAGCGCACGACTGAGGATCGTGGCGGTCAGCCCGGGTCGTGCGGTCAGGTTCCGCGGAGGTGTCAGGCGGCGCAGCGCGGCACCGAGCAGGGCCGCGCCGGCGACGCCGCCGATGACGGCGACGAGCAGGACGCCGGAGTTGAGCGATGCGAGTGCCGTGCCCGCGCCGGCGACCACGCCAAGCACGGCCAGGTAAGGGACGGTGGCCGTGCCCGGGCTCGCGGACGGCGGGACGTTCCGCAACGCCACTACCACCAGCGCTCCGGTCGCGATCACCAGCGGGATCAAGCCAAGGAACACCCACCGCCAGCCGACTGCCGCGGCCACCAGGGCGGCGATAGCCGGCCCGGCCAGGCCGGGCACCACCCAGGCGGTGGACAGCACGGCGAACATGCGCGGCCGCGACCCCTCGGGATAGCACCGGGAGATCGCCACGTAGGCCACCGCGGGCACCACCCCTGCGCCAAGCCCCTGCACCGCCCTGCCCGTCACGAGCACCGCCATGTCCGGCGCGGTCCCGCCGATGACCAGGCCAAGGGCGAACAGGGCAAGGCCGGCGGCCATCGGCCGCCCAAGCGGCACGCGGTCGGCCAGCGTCCCGGCCACCACGATGCCGACCAGGCTCGCGAGCAGGAACGCACTGAACACCCACCCGTAGAGGCGCAAGTCTCCCAGGTGCCGGCCGACCAGCGGCAGGATGGTCGCGACGGCAAGCGCCTCGAACGCCACGAAGGTGACCGCGAGCACGAGACCGACCGTCAGCGGGCGGCGGGCCGGCGCCCAAATCCCGTCTGCCGGGCCCGCTGCCGTCGTTGAGGTCCCGGCCGCATCGATGCTCACTTATGTGAGGGTAGGACCTGAACCATGCTTGAGGTCAAGCAGGGGCTTATCAGGCGATATACCGCCACGGTTGCTGGGCGTAGGTACGGCCAGTCGGGGTGGTCCAAACGTGCCAGCCGGGCTTGGGCTGGGTGACGCTCCACCTTGGCAGTTGCTTGACCTGGTGGCAGCGGCGGGAGCGCGCGCCGGCGTTGCAGGCGCAGGTCGCCCCGCCTTTGTGGTGGGGGACGGCGTGCTCGAAGTCCGACTCGCGGGCATGGCGGGAGCAGGTCGGCCAGGTGCACTCGTGGTCGCGGACCTGGACCAGACGGCGCAGCCGGTCCCCGGGCAGGTAGGAGCTGACCTGATACCTGTGGTCACAGTCGTAGGTGGGCACCACGTCGAGCCGGACGGCCAGTTGCTGGTCGCCGGGCAGGGTCAGTACCCAGGTTCCTGTCTTCCCCGGGATGAGCGCCCAATCGCTCGGCGGCGCCCCAGGGCGCGGCTGCGGCTGTGTTTCCAGTTGGTGCAGGAGCGTTTCGGTGATGGTGATGTTGACCCGGGCGGGCAGCGCGCTGGAGGCTGGGCGCGTCGGCGGTTGTGCTGGCGGCGGCTGCGCTGGCAGGCCTGCGCCGCGTGCGCGGCGGGCGATGCCGTGGCCGATGGTGTAGCCGTGCTCGTCGACGATGGTGAGTTCCCAGCGGGAGCCGGGTGAGCGGGCGGCTGCCGAGGCGAGGTCGCGGGCCAGGGCCGGATCGATGAGGCCGAGCAATCGGCTGTCCCCGGCGCGTGCAGCACGGTGCCGGAGGGTCGCGAGCGGGATGGTTAGCTCGGCCAACGGCTGGAGGCCTCCCGGTCCGCCCGGCTGATCCGGGTGGCCGTCGCCACCGCCGGGATCTGGATCGTGAGCGCCGCTGCCGGGCCTGCCGTCCTCGTCGTCCGGGCGCGGGCCGACGGGCGGTTCGGCGCCGGCGCTGACGGCGAACGCGATCCGCTCCTTCGCGCTAACCCCGTTGAGCAGGTCAAGATAGGCCAGCGCCGCTAGGTGGCTCGTGCTGTCGCCGCCGAACGCCCCTGACGCCTCGTACTCCGCGGCGCGGGCCAGCACGCTGGCGTGGCCGGCCAGGGCTTCCGCGGCGGGCAGGTCACGGCCGGACAGGCCGACGGCGCCGGAGTCCTCACGGAACACTGTCACCCGCGCCCGCTTCTCCGCCTGCGTGCGGCGCCGCTCCGCGGCATCCGGTGCCACCGCCAGGGCGGCCCGCCAGGCCAGGCGCTCCACCTGGGGGTAGGTCTTGCCGGCCAGTTCGCCTAGGATCAGCGCCTCGGCCCGCGCCGCCTCCTGCTCGTCCAGGAGCTCGAAGAGCTGCGCGATGAGCTTCGCCTTCGCCATCGTCAGCGTCCCGGCGGCCAGGAGCCGGCCGGTCCCGGCGAGCCGGGTGCCCAGTGTCCAGGCCAGGGACGCCAGGTTCCCCGCCGACACCGGCCCCATCGCGAGGGCACCGGAGATCTCGTAGGTGAGGGAGTCGTCCCAGCCGTCAGGCAGGTCACTGCGACGGCGCAGCAGCGGCCGGCCTTCGTTGTCCTCGCGGGTCATGGCGCGCAAGGCCGCGAGCTTGCCCGCCGCCGCCCACGACTCGATGGCCGCCCACTGGCGGGCGATCCCGACCAGCGCGTCGGTGTCCGCGTTCTCGTAGAGGTCCGCCGGGCCTGCGGCGGCCTCCAGGGCGACGGCGAGCGCGGCGGACGGGACGGCCTCGGCCCACGTGCCGCGGTGACCGAAGCCCGCGGGCAGCCCGGAAAGCCTGGCCGGCCCGGGCTGCCCGCCCGCGCCGGGGTCTCCGGTTGCCTGCCAGCCCATTGCCCGCCTCGTTTCGATCAAGTGGATCATCCAATGTGGCTAATCGAATGCTAGCGCGAGCCGCCGACATTCCAGGCGCCATCCAGAGCCGCGATCCGTGTCAGCTCCACCGTCGACGTGACCTGCTGAAAAGAGCTGTCTTTACCAGTTCCCCGCAATCTCGGCGTGTGGTTGAGTGTGCACATGCAGTTGCCCGCCGATGTCCGCCAGGCGATCGTCGGCCGCGACCGTGAGCAGCTGCCAGCCAGCGACGGCGGATGCTGCCGCCGCCGCTCGATGAGGCCGCGGTCGCCGCCATCGTGAGCGGTGTTACCGGACCAGGCCTTGTCAGCCAGGATGCTGCAGCGACGGCTGGCCCGGCTCAGCCAGCCGTTGGCCCGGAAGTTCCCAACAGAGGAAACAATTTTCCCTTTGGCCTCAGTGGCAGGCATGGCGGCGGGGGCGGAACCGGCAAAAAACCGGTCAAGTTGAATGAACCAAACGCCTCGCTTGTTCGTCCCATTCATAGGAGAGCATGGCGCGTTCCACTACGATGTGAGCGCGAGTGGCCGTTTCGTGTTGCTGACAGGGGGCAAGCATGGTGCCGGGCACCGGGCGGCTGGGGTCGGCCGCGACGGCGTCTGCCGTGTTCAGCGTGGCCGCTTGCGCGTCCTCGACGCGCGCCGGGAGGGGGACGATCTTACGGATGGACCGGATCCTGGCCGGGCGCTACGAGCTTGAGATCCCGCTCGGACGCGGGGGATCAGGCGAGGTCTGGCGCGGCAGGGACCTGGCGACCCGTCGCCCCGTCGCCGTCAAGGTGGTCGAGCTTTCCCAGGCCGATGACCCGGGGACGCTGTCGGAGACGATCGGCCGGTTCCGCCGCGAGGCCACGGTCATCGGATCGCTCAGGCACCCGAACATCGTGAGCTCACTCGACGCCGGCCGCGTCGGCAACCAGCTCTTCATGGTCATGGAGCTGGCGCCGGGCATCTCCCTGGCCAGCATGATGGACTCGCGGGGCGAGCGCGGCCTGGGGCTGTTCCCGGTCTCGAGCGTGCTCCGCATCGCCGAGGAAACGTGCGCGGGCCTCGGCGCCGCGCACCAGGCGGGCGTCGTGCACCGGGACATCAAGCCGAGCAACCTGATGGTGACGCCGCAACTCGGCGTCAAGATCATCGACTTCGGCATCGCGCGGCTGCTCGCGGACAATTCCCCGCGGCTGACACTGCAGGGCCACACGGTCGGCACCGCCGCGTACATGTCGCCGGAACAGGCGCAAGGCGGCGACATTGACGGCCGCGCCGACCTGTACTCCCTCGGCTGCGTGCTCTATCACCTCCTGTCGGGGCGGCTGCCGTTCCGGTCATCCATGCCCGGGGCGCTGCTGATGATGCAGGTGATGGACAGCGCGACGCCGCTCAACGTGCTCCGGCCGGACCTCACCGACGACATCATCGAGCTCGTCCGCGACCTGATGGAAAAGGACCGGACGGCCCGGCCCGCCAGCGCGGCGGAGGTCATCAGCCGTCTCCACGCCATCGGCGAGAACCTGGAGACCCAGGAGCCGGCGCATGAGGCCGACCGGCAGACGGTCATGGCCGATGAGCCGGCGGCCGGGGTCGGTGAGACACGGCGTGGCGCTGCCGAGACACGGCGCCAGGCCCCCCCGCCCGAGACGGGCGGGCCGGGTGCCATGACCCCGGAACGGCTCGACCAGCTCTGGGGCCCGGAGACCGTCGCCGTACCGCCCTGGACCCCCCAGGGCCCGCCCTTCCAGCCCGCTCAGCCGCCGCGCTACGCGCCGCCGCCGCAGGTCCCGGTCTGGCAGTCGCCATCCGCGGTCAGGGCCGACAGCGGCGGCATTCCCAACTGGCCCGTGCCGCCCCCGCGGTCCCGGCTGCGCAGGCCGCGCCGCCGCTGGGCGGGTTTGCTCAGCACCCTGGTCACTCTTGCCCTCGCGGCCGGCGTGTGGATCTACGTCTACCAGCGGGCGCACGACAAGTTGGCGATCACTGGCGTCACGGTCACAGTTACGCCTCAGGTCGTGAGATGCAACGGCGCTGCCGATATCATCGGGACGATCACCACCAATGGCCACGGTGGGCCCGTCACTTACCAGTGGGTCCGCGGTACGGCGCCGATGGCGGCTCTGGTGGCCGACGACGCCAGCGGAAGCACGACGGTCCGGGTTTCTCTCAAGTGGGCGTTTCACGGTAAGGGAAGCATCCAGGCCGTGGCAAAGCTTCTAGTGCTCACGCCGGATTCGGCCGAGGCCAGCATCACGTTCCCCTATTCCTGCTCCTGACTCCTGACGAGACTGGGATGAAGATCATCAGCTGCGTCCCGCTCCCCGGCGCGGGCGTGATCGCCCGCCACGGCGCGCTCGTGGCCGTGACGGACAGCCACGGGCAGGATCCTGATCCCCTGCTCGGCGTGCTGACCGAAGTCGCGTCCGCGGCGGGAGACGGCACGGATCTCGTGCGCATGGCCGCCCGCGCGGCGCTGGGCTGCCCCGGGCAGCCCGCATGGGCGTGCGCGGGCGCCACCGCGGACGGCGGCATGGCCGTGCTCGTCCACGGCACTGCGGTGGCCACCGTCAGCGTCGACGGCGGCGGTGAGGTCACGCTGACCGCCAGCGATTCGGTGATCCCGGTCACCAGGACCTTCACCGGGGCCAGCATCAGCGTCGCGCTTGCCGTGGGCAGCCCGGCGGCCCCCGATCACCGGTGCTGGCTCGGCGACGGCGTGGTGCACGGCGGCGGCCTCGCGGTGACGGCGGCGGCCGACGCGGCCGAGCCGGCCGTGGTGCTGCTCGACACGCTGCACGACATCGTGCCGGCCCAGCTCACCGGCAGCGTGTCCGCTGAGGTGACCGGCAACGTGCCGGCCAGCGGCCGGCCGGCGATCGTGGTGGAGGGAGTGCTCTGCGCCAGCGAGCACTTCAACGATCCCGGGGCGCGCGCCTGCCGCCAGTGCGGGATGAGCCTGGACCAGCCGCCGCGGAACGTCCTGCGGCGCCAGCGCCCGCCGCTCGGCGTGCTGGTCCTCGATGACGGGACACGGGTCACGCTCGACGGTGACTACGTGCTCGGCCGTGAGCCGGCGCTCGACTTCGACGTGATGGCGGGGCGAGCCAGGCCGTTGCGCGTCTCCGACCCCGAGGGCACCGTATCCCGCATCCACCTGCGCGTGTCGCTGGTCGGCTGGCAGGTCGAGGTAAGCGACCTGGGCTCGGCGAACGGCTCGGTACTCCGCGCACCGGGCGCGGAGCGCACGCTCGCGCCGTTCGAGCCGATCGTGCTCGAGCCTGGCACGCGGATCGGCATCGGGCACCGCAGCATGCAGTACCTGGCCTACCAAGGAGCCCGTCCATGAGCGCGTGGACCATGTCAAGCTACGGCGAAGGCTGGACGGTACCCGGCTACGTCGAAGAGCGGCTGGTCGGCCAGGGCGCATCCGGCCGGGTCGTGGCAGCGGTCAGCCAGGCGACTGGTCAGCGGGTGGCGATCAAGTACCTCAGCTCGTCACTAGTCGGCGACCCCGCCTTCACGTGGGGGTTCCGGACCGAGGCGCAGATGCTGCGGGCGCTGGACGTTCCGCAGGTAGTGCGCCTGTACGACTACGTGGAGGCACCTGGCCAGGGCGCCGCGATCGTCATGGAGCTGGTCGACGGGGTCTCGCTGCACGAGATGATCACCGAGCGCGGGCCAACCACCCCCGAGTCGGCGCTCGCGGTGCTCAAGGGCTCGCTGCTCGGGCTGGCCGCCGCGCACGCGATCGGCATCGTCCACCGGGACTACAAGCCGGAGAACGTGCTCGTCGACACCGCGGGCGACAGCAAGCTGTCCGATTTCGGGGTGGCGACCGCGGCGGGCAAGGAGGGGATCGCGGGGACGCCGCTGTACATGGCCCCGGAGCAGTGGAACGGTGCGCCGAGCAGCCCCGCGACCGACGTCTACGCCGCGACCGCGGTGTTCTATGAGTGCCTGACCGCCAAGCCCCCGTTCTCCGGCAAGCTCGGGAAGCTGCGCACGCAGCACGAGACCATGCCGGTGCCGCTGGACGGGCTCGACGCGTCGCTGCACGCCCTCATCACGCGCGGCATGGCCAAGAACCCGGCGGACAGGCCGCAGAGCGCCATCGACTTCGTCGCCGAGCTTGAGTCGACGGCCGCCGCGGCTTACGGGCCGGACTGGGAGGAGCGGGGCCGCGGCCACCTCGCGGAACGCGTCGCGGCCCTGTTGCCGCTGCTGCTGCTTCGCGGCGGCAGCCCTGGATCTTCCGGCAGTTCGGCGGCGAGCACCTGGCTCGCCAACGGCAAGCGCAAGGTCATGCGCAACATCATGCCCGTCGCGACGATCGCGGCGGCCATCGTGGTGGCAGTCGCCGTGGTCGCCACCGCGGTAGAGTTGCGGTCGCACGATGCCAGCCTGAGGGGCTCGTCACAGGCGGCGGCGGTCACCCCCACGTTCACGGCGCAGGTCGCCGTGACGCCGCCGGTGCGGTCCGCGGCGTGCACCACGCCGGTCACGTTCGCATTCAGCGCCATCATCACGGCGACCGCGCCGGGCACCCTCTCCTACCGCTGGGTGTACTCATCGGGCAAGCAAGGCGCGGTACAGCACGTCACCTTCGACGGGACCGGGGACATGGAGGTTAGCGGCGAGACGGTGAGCACCAAGGCGGCGGGCGGCGGCTGGGGCGAGATCGAGATGGTCAACCCGGCGGGCAAAGCCTCCAACCGGGCAAGCTACAAGCTGCTGTGCGCGCGCGCCGCGGGCGGGTTCTCCGCGGTGGCGGCGGTACAGCCGTCCACGCTCAACGTCGGTACCTGCGGCACGGCACCGCCGGCATTCACCGCCACTGGCTCGGTCACCAGCCCGAAGGCGGCGACGGTCAAGTACTACTGGGCGCTGTCCAACGGGCAGACCTCGGCCCCCGCCACTGTCACCTTCGCCAAGGCGGGCACCATGGCCGTGGCGCCGCTGACGATAACCCCGGCCGCGGAACCCGCGTACGGCCAGGCCGTCCTTGTGGTGACCAGCCCGGTAGCCACCGCCTCTGGCCCCGCGACGTACCACCTGACGTGCAACGCCGCGGTGGTGTCGGCCGTGGCCAAGGTCAGCCCGGCCACCATGTCGGTCACCTCATGCACCGCGGCCGCGCCGAGCTTCTCCTTCACCGGGACCATCACCGACAACCAGGCCGGCCCGGTCAGCTACCACTGGCAGCTGCCAAGCGGCAACGGCCCGACGCAGACGCTGACCTTCGCCGCGCCCGGCACCCAGGCGGTGACCGCGGCCGCCTACCAGCCGCCAGGCGACACCGCGAGCGGATCGGGCTCGATCGTGGTCACCAGCCCTAAGGCCGTGACATCGAACGCCGCGGGGTTCAAGCTCACCTGCGGCCAGCCCCTGTCCGTCGCCGCGAACGGCGCGGCGACCGCCACGATCGGCACCGCCTACTCGGCCACCGCGACCGCGACCGGTGGCAAGGGCAGCTACAAGTGGGCAGCCGCGACCGGACTCCCCCCGGGTCTGACGGCCGTCGCGAGCGCGGGGACGCTCACCATCAGCGGCACGCCCACCACGGCGGGGACGTACCCGATCCAGGTCTCGGTCAGCGACGGGTCGACGCCCGCGCTGACGGCGACAGCGAGCTTGAGCGTGACCGTCAGCGCGCCCCCGCTCACGGTCACGGCCGGCACGCTGGCCGCCGGCACCGTGAACGTCGCGTACTCGGCCACCGTCACCGCCGCCGGCGGCACCGGCGCCCATACCTGGACCGCCGCCGGGCTGCCGGCCGGGCTGACTATCGGCGCCACGACGGGCACGATCAGCGGCACGCCCACCGCGGCGGGCACCTCCACGATCACCGTCACCGCGACCGACAGCGCGTCGCCGGCCAAGACGGCGACGGGGACGTTCACCCTCACGATCAACCCGCCGCCGCTGCAGCTGGCCGGCGGCACGCTCCCGGCCGGCCAGGACAGGGTGGTCTACTCGGCCACGGTCACCGCGACCGGCGGCACCGGCACCAAGACGTACGCCGCTACCGGCTTGCCGACCGGGCTCAGCATGAGCTCGACCGGGACGATCAACGGTACGCCAGCCGGGACGAGCACGGTGCCGGTCACCTCCACCGTGACCGTCACGGTGACCGACGCCGGGTCGCCGGCGCAGACGACGACCGCGACGTACAGCCTCACCATCAACCCGGCGGTCGTAATCGGCTGACCGGCGCCTGCCAGCTCGGTCGCTGGCCACTCTGTTTCAGCTGATGAGGCTTGGGTAACCGAGTTGGGTGGCGTTTACATCCGGCTGGCAGTCAGGCGTGGGGACTGGGGCCGCCGACCGGCTGCGTGACATCGAGGCAGTGACCGACGCGGCGCTGTCCCGGCTGGACGAGCAGGCCCTGCTCGATACGCTGCTCGAGCGGGTGAAGAAGACGCTGCAGGCGGATACCGCGGCCGTGCTGCTGCTTGACCGTTCATCGAGGCAGCTGGTGGCCACGGCGGCGAGCGGCATCGGGGAAGAGGTCGTTCAGGGCGCCAGGATCCCGCTCGGGACCGGCTTCGCGGGCCGGGTCGCCGCGACCGGCGAGCCGGTGATCCTCACCGAGGTCAACGCCACGACGGTAAGCAACCCCCTGCTATGGGACCGGGGCATCCGGTCGTTGCTCGGCGTTCCGCTGTTCGCCGGCGGCAAGGTCATCGGCGTCATGCACGTCGGGTCGCTGACCGGCCGCCGGTTCGGTCGCGAGGACGTGGAGCTGCTCCAACTGGCCGCGGACCGCGCGGCGCTCGCCCTGCGCTCGCTGATGGCGCAGGACGACGCGCAGGCGGCGGTGGCGCTGCACCGCAGCCTGCTCCCGGCGGCGCTGCCCGAGTTGCCCGGCATTGAGCTGTCGGCGCGGTACGTGACCGGGTCGGGCAACGTCGGCGGCGACTGGTACGACGTGTTCGTCCTGCCGGACGGGAAGCTTGGCGTTGTCGTCGGCGACGTGGCCGGCTCCGGGCTCCAGGCGGCTGTCATCATGGGCCGGATGCGCAGCTCGCTGCGAGCCTACGTGCTCGAGGCCGAGGAGCCCGCGTCCGCGCTGCGCAGGCTGGACAGGAAGATGCAGTACTTCGAACCGAACGCCATGGCCACGGTGCTCTACGGGGTGCTTACCCCGCAGACCGGCGAGTTCGTTTTCTCTTCCGCTGGCCACCTGCCGCCGGTGATCGCCGTGCCAGGCACGCGGACGGCCGGGGCGATCGACATCCACCCCGATCCGCCGATCGGCGCCGCCGACGATCACGAGCGGCGGTCCACGGTAGCCACGCTGCCGTTCGGCGGATTGCTCTGCTGCTATACCGACGGGCTGGTCGAGCGCCGCGGCCAGGTGATCGACGAGGGAATCAACATGGTGGTCGCGACCCTGGACAGCCAGCTCGCGTCTCGCGCCAGGCGGGCCGGCCGGCCGGTACCGCTGGCAGAGGACGCTTCTGCCGCGGTGATGCGCGCTCTTATCGGCAGTGCCCGCGCCACCGACGACGTCGCCCTGCTCATCGCCTACCGCGAGCCGGTGCTGCTGCCAGACTAGGGAAATGCTGCGCACCGTTGAGGTCGGCAGCGCCGATGACGTGCGGCTGGCGGACTACACCCGGCTGACCGACGCCGGCCTGCGGACGCACCTGGAGGCCGAGCACGGCCTGTTCATCGCGGAAGGCACCAAGGTCATCATGCGTGCCGTCGCCGCGGGCTACCCGGTGCGCTCCATGCTGCTCGGCCGCGGCCGGCTGGGAGACCTGCCCGCTCTCGGCGAGGCGGCCGGCGGCGCGCTGGTGTACGTCGTCCCCGATGAGGTCGCGGAGCGCCTTACCGGATACCGGGTACACCGGGGGGCGCTCGCGTCGTTCGGCCGCTTGCCGCTCCCCGGGGTCCGCGAGGTGATCAGCGGCGCGCGGCGGATCGTGGTCCTTGAGGACCTGGTGGACCACGGCAATGTCGGCGCGATCTTCCGGTGCGCCGCCGCGCTTGGCGTCGACGCGGTCGTGCTGTCGCCCCGGTGTGCCGACCCGCTGTACCGGCGGTCGGTCAAGGTGTCGATGGGCGCGGTGTTCGCCATTCCGTACGCCCGGATGGCCGGCTGGTACGACGGCCTCGCGGACCTCAAGTCCGCTGGGTTCCGCGTCCTCGCGCTGACCCCGGACGAGGGCGCGGCCCCGGTCGGCTCCGCCGTGCGCGGGGACGCGCGGGTGGCGCTGCTGCTCGGCACCGAGGGAGACGGGCTCTCCGCGCGGTGGCTGCACGAGGCCGACGAGGCGGTGCGCATCCCGATGAACCCGGCCGCGCGGGCCGCCGGAGTCGATTCACTTAACGTGGTCGCCGCCGCGGCGATCGCCTGCCACCTGCTTACCCAGGACGGCTAGCGCGCGGATCCCGGCTACGCCATCGACCGGTCGAGCTCAAGCCAGCTGGCCAGGCTGGCGATCTCCGCGTTGACCGCTGCCGACATGTCGGCGGTGAACGGTACGTCTTGGTGGACGGCGGCGACGGTGAGCACGCCGGATCGAGCTGGAGCGCCGTCAACTGCCGTACCACGGCGAGCAGGTCGGCCGGCCGCTGGCCGGCCAGCAGCTGGGCGCGCACGGCGACCCGCCGTGCGTCCTGACGGCTAAGCCGGTGCACGGTGCTCATGCGCCGAGCGTACGCCGAGGACCGGCTCGCCGCCGCGCCCGCCGCGGAAGCCGGCGTCCCACGGCCAGTGCCCGCGGTCGTCCGCGTACACCAGCTGCAGCGCCGTGAACCCGGCCGCGTTGATAGCGGCGGCGACCGACAGGTGCACGCTCGGCTCCGCGACCTGGACAATCTCGATCACCCGGCCGCCGCGCAGCGGGATCACCGCGCCGGCCTGGGGCGCGGCGGCGTCCAGCACGTGCTCCGCGACGCCGTTCAGCAGGTCAACTGCGCGGTCATACGGCAGTCCCGTCACCACCAGCTCGGGCCGGCGGTGCGCGGCCAGCCCGACCGTGTACGCATACGGCGCCCGGTGCCGCTCCCGCTGCACCCCCTGGACGATCCAGCAGTGCCGCTGGAGCAGCTCACGCAGGTGCGCGAGGTAGTCATGCCAGGTAGCCCTGGGATTGTCGCACTGCCAGCACATATCAGGTCTCCGATACCTAAGCGATACTGACGCCACGATAACCGGCAGGTACGACATTTTGTTCGGGCTAAAACCGGTCGCGTTTCCCGGCACGCCGGTGTCTAGTGGAGCAATGCGAATCGAACGAGTGGACCCGGCGGACGCCGGTGTCGTGCGGGCCTGCCATGCCGTGTACGAGGCGGCGGCAGCCGTGGACGACCCGTTGTGGTCGCCGCCGCTCTCGCTCGCGATGTACAGCGCCCACGTGCGGCACGACTGGCCGGGGGACCCGGCCGAGACCTGGTACGCGCCAGGGGACACGGCGGGGCAGGGCGAGCCCGTGGCCGGGACCTGTTACCTCCAGCTGCCTGACCTGGAGAACCGCGACCGGGCATTCATGGTGCTGACCGTGCACCCCGCGGGCCGGCGGAGGGGCGTCGGCCAGGCGCTGCTCGGGCATGCCGTGCGGCGGGCCCAGGCCGACGGCCGTCGTTTCCTCGATGCCGCCGTGGTGCAGTGCTCGGCCGGCGAAGCGTTCGCCCGGCGCCTCGGCGCGGAGCCCGGCCTCGTGGACGCGCGGCGCGTCATTGACCTGCGCAAGGCGGATCCCGGCCGGCTGGCCGGGCTGCACGCGCAAGCGGCGGAGCATGCCGCCGGGTACTCGCTCACGCGGTGGACAGGGGCGGTGCCGGAGGAGGAACGTGGCCGGGTTGCGGGGCTGCACAACGCGATGAACGACGCGCCGCGCGAGGAAGGCTGGTTCGAGGACGACATCTGGGATGCCGACCGGGTCAGGGACCGCGACGACATCCGGGTGCGGTTTGGCGGGAACCGGGGGTACGCGGTCGCGGCGGTGCACGACGCGACCGGGGAGATGGCGGCGCTGACGCGGGTGGCGGTTGACCCCGCCTACCCCGACTGGGGATACCAGGGGATCACCGCGGTGACTCAGTCGCACCGCGGCCACCGGCTGGGCCTGCTCACGAAGGCGGTCATGCTCGAGTGGCTGATGACGGCCGAGCCGCGGCTTGAGCGCATCGAGACCACCAATGCCCAGGCCAACTCGCACATGATCGCGGTGAACGAGGCCCTCGGCTACGAACTGGCCCCACCAGGCTTCCAGTTCTTCGCGCTCCAGGTCGGCTAACGGAGCCGTGCCACCACGCCGTCCGCCTGCGCCATGGTCACCGGCATCTTGATCTCGCTGACCGGCACGGTCCTGGTGCCGCCGTCGAGGAACACGACCTGGTCCGTCATGCAGCCGCGCAGTTCCGGGTAGCGGGCCGCGATGGCGTCCTGCTCGGCTTTCTGCTGCTCGAACTGGACTTGCGCCTGCGCCGCCCTGGCCTGCATGGCCGGCACGACCTTATCCTCGAAGGCCTTCTTCATCTTCCGGCCGAAGGCCCGGCCCGCCAGCCCGAACGCCGCGCCGAGCACCGCGCCCCCGAGGTCCTCGGCCAGGTTGTCGCCCAGGTCGAAGTCGCCCCTGCCCCGGTTCCTGCTCCGGTTCCGGTTGCCGCCGAGCCACCGGTCGGAGCCCTCGACGTTGTAGTGGTCGTAATCGTCGTCAGGTCCGCTGCCGGGCTGCTGGTTCTGCCATGGCATGGACCCGTACTGGCCAACCTGGCCCATGCGCTGGAAGGCCTGCTCCCGCGCGCCGTTCATCATGTCGAAGAGCTCGCGCACGGTACGCACTTCCGCGCTGCTCCCGCACCGAGGGCAGACTGATTGCCCTATCTGGTAAGCCACGGTCCCATCATGCCCTCCTTCCTGCCTTTCCTGATAGCCCAATCAGGAAAGGCCCGTCAGGGAACGAAGCAGACGAGCGCCACGCTGGTGGCCTGCCCGGGCCGCACCACCACGGTCACCGGCCCCGTGCACGGCGGGTCACTGACGCTGCCGTCCGGGTTCTGCTGCATGATCAGCTCGGTCCGCGCCGTGACGGTATAGGTCCCCGCGGGCAGGTACCCGGAGAACTGGCCGGCCGGGCCGGCCCTGAGATCGGTCGTGCGCCCGCTCGCAGCGCGGAACGTGACGGTTCCAGGCAGCGGCCTGACGGGCGCGCCGGCGGCGCCGGGCCGCTCGGGGCCGCCCTCCATCTTGAACGTGCCGCGCACGGCCCACCCGCCGGCCTTGCTGGGCTGGCTGGTGGCCACCGAGCCAGGCCCGGTCCCGGTGGCCGCCGTGCCGCATCCTGCCAGGACCAGGGCCGCGATGCCGAGCACCACCCCGCCCCGTCCTGCCGTTGATCGTCGCATCTTGTCTCCCCCGTACCGCTGGATTTCCGCCGCTCAGTTATTAGATGGCGCAAGGCAGCCGCCGGTTCCCCGGTCCCGTCGCCGCGGCTTAGCGAGCGCTCCTCATCCCGGTGACGCAGAACGGGGGCGGCCAATCCCGGTCCCGCCTAGCGTCGCTTCGCCCCGCGATATAAGTGGTGCATGGGTGACGACGAGACGGCACGCTACGTTCCGGCTGACGACGGCGTGGCGATCGC
Organism: Trebonia sp.; assembly: GCA_036391275.1. Lineage (GTDB taxonomy): Bacteria > Actinomycetota > Actinomycetes > Streptosporangiales > Streptosporangiaceae > Trebonia. The sequence continues at coordinate 51,779 of DASWAE010000016.1, read as the reverse complement.
GCTCGCGGTCGACGGCTGCCGGGTACTGGCCGCGGCCGGCCAGGCCGACATGGTGTGGGGCCACCCGAGCGTTCGCGACCCGGCAGGCCGCGGCGTCTGGATGAAGGCCTCCGGCTGGGGCTTGGAGGAGGTCGACGCCGGCCGGGTCGTGCTCGTATCCCCGGACGGCGAGGTGCTGTCCGGGGCCGGACCAAGGCACATCGAGTACCCCATCCACACCGAGATCATGGCCGGCCGCCCCGACGTGAGCGCGGTCGTCCACACGCACTCGCCGGCCGCCTGCCAGTTCGCGGCCCTCGACGTGCCGCTGCTTCCGCTCGATCACGCCGGATCGCTGTTCTGCTACCCGTCCATTCCCCGCTTCGCGCTGACCGGCGGCCTGATCAAGGACCAGTCACTCGGCCGTGCCCTGGCGGACGCACTCGGCGACGCGATCGCGATCCTGCTGCCGCAGCACGGCATCGTCACTGCCGGACCGGACCTGCCCGCGGCCGTGATGACCGCCGTCCTCCTTGACCGGGCCTGCCGGACCCAGCTTGGCGCGATGGCGGCGGGACCGGTGCGAGCCTGGGGCGCCGAGGACGACACCGTGGCGAAGCGCGCCGACGTCTGGGCGCCCAGCCAGTTGCGGGCGGGCTATGAGTACCTGCTCCGCCAGGCGCCTGCGCCCGCTGGAACCCTCGGCCAAGCGAACCGGGCATCCGGCCGCTGAACCTCTAGACGGATAAGCGTGAGGCACCTGGCCACTCACATACCAGTGACCTCACAGGTACCGTCGGCGCAGGCTCAGGCCATGATCATGAAGGTTTGTACGTGTTATCACGCCTAAAACCCTTCCTAGAACGAAAACCCTTCCGCAAGAATGACTCTGCTAGGTCAGATGTGCGGTAACAGGCAGCTCACAGCCATCACTGTCCTCGCGTGTCACCTCTCGGAACACCGCCTGGGACAAGCCGCCGCCACCGGGAACCTGGCGAGGCGGCCGCTTGGGATTTAGGGCGTTTCCGGCGCCTCTTGTGCGATTAGGCTGGCCAGCTGGCCGTTGATCAGCCGCGCGGAGCCGGTGATGAACTGCCCGGGGTTGCCCCGGTACTGAGCGAAGGTAGCCGGGCTGACCCCGGCCACGATCGCGGCGATGGTCCGCCTGGTGAGCTGGGTCCTGGCGGCCAGCTCCCCAAGCAGGTCATACCGGACTTGGGACGATGCGCTTCCCGCGTGCGCGGTCGTGCCGGCGGCACTGAAGCCGGGGCTCGCCGCGGTCCCGTCGGCTGGCCGCTGCTCGCCCCGGTGCACGACGTACCGCAGCGCCTCGACCCGCAGGCGCGCGTCGAGGGCGGCGACGCACCTGCGGATCAGGTCGGCCGAGTCGAAAGCGACGGGGCGGGCAGCCTGGCCGCTGCCGGAGGCCGCCTGCGGGCGCGCGGGCTGCCTTGGCTTTCGCCCGTCGGCTGGCAGCGGGTAGCTGTTGCCTTCCCCGCCGGCTGCATGCTGGCCGGCCCCTGGCGATGCGCCGAGCTCACGCTGCAGGCCGGCCACGAAGTCGGTGTACGACTCGTCGGTGACGACCGTCAGCTCGTTGACCTGGTGCACGGTCGCCGGGTCATCGACCCGGTCGCCGCGGGCGTTCACGCACAGGCGCAGCCCCCGGCCGATCTCCTGGCGGCGGGATACCGTGCTGTCGCTCCGCTTGAGCATGCCCATGACGAACACGTTGGGGTTGTCCCAGCCTTCGCGCAGGGCCGAGTGGGAGAAGATGAACCTGGCCGGCTCGCTGAGGGACAGCAGGCGTTCCTTGTCCCTGAGGATGAGGTCGTAGGCGTCGGCGTCGATGGACTGGGCCCGCTCGCCGCCGGCTCCGCTGAGGTCGCCGTCGATGTCGCGGCCGGTCTTCTTGTCGACGGAGAAGTATCCCCGGTGCGTGTCGTCGACGGGGATGGCCGCGAGGTAGGCGCCGTACCCGGCCGGGTCCCCGTCGGCGGCCAGCTCGCTGAGCAGCCCGTTGACCAGCGCGGTGTACTCTGCGGCGAAGGCGCGGGCGTACTCGCCGCGGGTGTCTGCCCTGCGGTAGTCGCGGTACCTGGCGACCTCGTCAATGAAGAACAGGGACAGCACCTTGATGCCCAGCGGAAAGAGTTCCCGCTCCTTGCCGAGGTGGGCGCGGATGACCTCACGGATCTGGATGCGGCGCCTGGCGTCCTCGGTCACGTCGGCGGTGGCCTGGCCGACGGCGATGACGTCGCCGTCGCTGAGCTCGATCACGCCCCGGGCGGCGTCGATGTCCGCGATGCGCAGGCCCCGGTACGCTTCAGTGCCGCCGGAAGCCCGGTGCAGGTCCGCGCCCGGGCCGAGCCGCCTGAGCTGACGCCGGATGCCGGCCGCGGTCCGCACCTCGAGCTCGACGCGAGCCCGGGGACTGACGCCCTTGGCGGTCTCGATCGCGTCCAGGTAGAGGTAGGCCGCGGCGCCGGCTAGCCCCTGTACGGTGATGCCGCGCACCGCGATCCTCTTGACCAGTTTCTGCTGGTAGGCGTCCAGGGCGCTGAGCCGGTGGACCTTGTTGTGCTCGACCCGGTGCGTGGCGGAGTAACGCAGGATCATCAGCGGGCGGAGCAGTGACAGTGCCGCAAGCGACCTGGCCGCTTCGATCTTCTGCGGCTCGTCGATGATGACGACCGGGCGGGCCGCGCTGATGACGTCGATGGGCCGGCGGGACTGGAAGTCGTCGAGCACCTGGTAGATGCGCCGGCTTTCCTTGCCGGCCGTGTTGAACGCCTGGATGTTGATGATCAGCACCTGGATGCCGGCGTCGGAGGAGAAACGCTCAAGCTCATGCAGGCGCCTTGAGTCGTAGCTGAACGCCCGGGGCCGGCCGCCGTACGCCTGCAGGAAGTGCTCGGCGGTCATCTCGAACGACGCTCGCACGCCCTCGCGGATCGCGATGCTCGGCACCACCACGATGAACTTTGACCAGCCGTAGCGCTTATTCAGCTCCATGATCGTCTTGATGTACACGTAGGTCTTGCCGGTGCCGGTCTCCATCTCGACATCGAGGTTGGGCGTGCCCGGTGCGCCGGCCGCCGCGCTCCGCGCGAGCCCGGCCGACAGCGGCAGGCCGCGCTCGCGCTGCACGGCCCGGATGTTCGCGAGCAGCTCCGCCGGGCTGAGCGCGATCTCCGCGTTGGCCCCGCAGCATCGGGGCTGGCCGGCGAAGCAGTCGGCCACGGCGTCGACGGCCTCGGTCTGGTACGGCTGGACCTTGAACCTGAGCCTCATCGGTTCAGATCACCAGGAGGTCGGTCGCGGGGGACACCCCGGCGAAGATCCGCCAGGCGCTGACCCGGTCGGCGTCCGCGGCGAAGGCGGAGTCGAGGAACACCGCGCGGGAGGGCGCCCGGTGCGCGATTTCCCGCACCACCGGCAGCGAGACGTCCCTGGCCAGGCAGGCGATGAGGGCGCCGTCCGCCACCACGAAGACGTCGCGCCCGTCGATCAGCTCGACCTTGACGGGCGCCGACAACTCGAGCCCCGAGCGGGCGAGCACCTCGAACAGCACGTCCTCCGGGGTCCTGTCCGGCTTGACGGTCTCGGCGAAGCGGCCGGCGTCGCCCTGCGCCAGCTCACCGGGGAGGCGCAGCACGTCGGTCATGTTCGTTGAGTCGGCCCGCAGCACCCGGAAGCCGGCGTCGGTGTCCGGCGGCGCCGTGCTGCCCGCACGGCGGAGCCGGGCCTTGCAGATCTCGGTGACCGTGCCGAACCCGGCCCGGGCGGCGGCCGAGCCGGGAGCGCACCGCTCCGGTAGCTGCACGGCGATGAAGCGGCGCGTGCCGCCGTCTTCCGCGTTCAGCTCGAGCACGGCCTGCGCCATGGTCCCTGACCCGGCGAAGAAGTCGAGCACCAGCGACGACTTGTCCGTCGCGTGCTCAAGCACCCGCTTCATCAGCCGCATCGGCTTCGGGTTGTCGAATATCTTCCCGGGGAGCAGCGCGGCCAGGTCCCTGGTGCCCTCATCGGTGTTGCCCGCGTACTCGTGGCTCCAGAAGTTCGTGGGGGTCAGTCCCCTGGCAGCGGAGAGGAACATCTTGACCGAGGGCACCGGGCTCTTACCGTCGGTGCCCCAGTAGAGCAGGCCCTCCGCCGCGAGGCGCTCGAACTCGGCCCTCGACCTGCGCCAGGCGTTGGTCGACGGCCAGGTGGCCTGCCCCGTGTTCGGGTTCCTGATCTCGTAGCAGAGGTTGGGGCGTTGCGCGGCGGTCGCCGGATTCAGGAATGAGGCGCCCTTCCACGGCCCGCGCGGGTCTGCGTCCGGGTTGGCGTACCGGGCGTCCGCCTCCGCGGTGCGCGGCAGCAGGTTGACCGCGAACTGGTCGCTTCTGGAGAAGACCACGATGTTCTCCACCACGGCGGCGAAGTCCCGCGTGTTGTTGCTCCGGGTGTACCGCTTTTGCCAGGTGATGTCGGCGCGGAAGTTGTCCTCGCCCATGATCTCGCTGAGCAGCTTGATGAGGTTGGCGTGCTCGGTGGAGTCGATGCTGACGAAGATCGCCCCGTCGTCGGTGAGCAGGTTCCGCGCCAGCTTGAGCCGCGGGTACATCATGCTGAGCCAGTCGGAGTGGAAGCGGCCGCTGGCTTCGGTGTTGGCCACCAGCCGGGTGCCGTCCGCATCGGTCTGGCCGGACCGCGCTAGGTACTCCGCGGTCGTCTCGGCGAAGTCGTCGGCGTAGACGAAGTCGCTGCCCGTGTTGTACGGGGGGTCGATGTAGATCAGCTTGACCTTGCCGAGGTATGACTCCTGGAGCAGCTTGAGCGCGTCCAGGCTGTCGCCTTCGATGACGATGTTGCGGGTGGTGTCGAAATCGACCGACTCGTCGCGGACCGGGCGAAGCGTCCGCGCGACGGGGGCACTGGCGGCGAGGAACGCCGCTCGCTTGCCCGGCCAGTCGAGCTGGTACCGCTCCCGCGGTCCCTCGGTGAGGTGGCCGGACAACTCCTGGCGCAGCAGGTCGAAGTCGACGGCGCGGACCGGGTTGCCGTCACCGTCGCGGCCCTCGGTGATCACGCCGGGGAACAGTCCGGCGATCCGCTCGATGCTCCGTGCCGTGAGGTCGGGCGAGTGCGCCCGCAACTTCTCCACGGGCCAAGGCTAGCGATCCGGCCCGCGGAAGGATCGGGTCCTTGTTTAGGCCGCTACTCCCAGCGGCGCGTGTCGCGGCGGGGCGGCACGTTGATCGGCTGAGTCGGCTCGTGGGCGATCGGCTGAGTCGGCTCGTGGGCGCGCTGCTCGGGCACGTAGCCCTGGCGAGCGCGGTAACCCGGCTCGTCCCGGTATTCCCGCTCGGTGCCGTAGCCGGTGCCGCCGGCGTAGCGGTTGCGGTCGGCGTAGCGGGTGCCATCGGCGTAGCGGGTGCCCGCCGGGTAAACGGGTGGCATCCGGCGCCGTACGGACCGGGCCGCGACCGCCGTGAGCAGCGACGTGATCGCGATCCCGAGCACCAGGTTGACCACGGCGGTGGCGGCCTTCTGGTCAAGCGGTGCCCCCGTGCTGAACGGGTAGACCACGGCGACGAGCGTGGCGAGCCCCATGATCCAGTCGAAGAACATGCCTGGCTGCGGCGCGCCGACCACCAGCAGGTAGAGCACTCCTGCGGCGAGGATCGCGATAAGCGCCGCCAGCAGCACGTACTCGCCGGTGTGCGCGTTGCCCCATGCGCCGTCGCCCGCGGGCGCCAGGATCGGAATGCCTAGCGTCCAGCGGCAGATGAGGATGCCGACAAGCGCGATGAGCGCCGCGACGACCGCGGTCGCCACGGCACCCGCCCAGAACTGGGCGGAGTCGGGCCGGACGCGACTGGCTCGCGCGTCATTTGGCGATGCGGGATAGGTCATTTCTGCTCCTCGCAAGTTTGAGCTTCCGCGCCCCAGCTACCCATGCGAGTCGGGTGAAACCCGGCGTTCGCCGGACGGGCCGCTTACCCGCGTGACCGTGCGCCAGGTGGCCGGCCAGCCGCGCCGTGATTGCGATTTGCGACCGGGTGTCACGGTGCGTGCAATTAAGCAGTGATTAGCGTCACAGAATGGTAAGTTTCCCGCCTAGTGTTTCTTGGCGAAGTCCCGGGCGGCGCATGTTTCTATCTGGCATCGTTGATCGGCAGCGGTAGATGAGTGCGGTATATGCACGGCATGGACCGAAGGGACTGCGTTGTCACGACATCGGAGCGCGATGCTTGCGGAGCGTTCGTACGCATCGGCCGGCGATTTGCGGACTTCTGACGCGGGCTCAGCCGTCGCCCCGGGATATACCCGACCACGGCCGGGCACCGCCGCTAGCGCGGGCACACCGACGGTGCGGAGCGCGAGCGTCGCGCCGGGCGCGGCTGGCGGGCGGAGCGCGGCTGGCGGGCGGAGCGCCAAGAAGAAGCGTGGCCTGTTCCGGCGGACCGGCATCGCGCTGCCCGCGGCGGGGCTTGCGCTTCTTCTCGTCGTCGTGGTCTGGGGCGCGGCCAAGGTGATGAATCCCAAGGGCACCGGAGCGACCAGCCTCTTCGAGTCCATCGACGGCCTCGGGCACAGCGGCTCGGTGGCCCTGCTTGAGCAGGAGCGGCAGACACTGATCGAGATGACCGCCGCGTCCAAGACGCTGACCACCGCGGCCAAGCCCACGATGGCGAACCCGCAGCAGATCCTCGCGGCGCAGGACTCGAGCACTTCGAGTTCGAGCATGACCGGCGGCACGGGCGTCGCCACGACGGCCCCGCCGTCCAACCCGACCGCGGCCCAGGCGACCGCGAAGGCGATGCTCGCCAGCTTCGGCTTCAGCGCGACCACGCAGTGGCCGTGCCTGTACGACCTGTGGGAGCGGGAGAGCACCTGGAACGTGTACGCGGAGAACCCCATGTCCGGTGCGTACGGGATTCCGCAGTCGCTCCCCGGTGACAAGATGGCATCCGCCGGCGCGGACTGGCAGACGAACGCCGCCACCCAGATCAAGTGGGGCCTCGGCTATATCAAGACCGTCTACGGCACCCCATGTGGCGCATGGCAGAACGAAGTGAACTTCGGCTACTACTAAGCCCCTTATCGTGATGCTCCCGCCTTCGCCCGGCCTTGCGGTGGAGGCGGGATAAAGCTCGCGGATTCGCCGGGCTCCTTTCACCGGCCCTTGGCGGCGGTAGTCGCTGGTCGGGAGCGTCGCCGTTGCCCGCCGCAGCCTGTGCGCAGTGAGTTCGCAGGCGGCTGCGCAGACGCCGCTGTGCGCAGCCGCCGGACGCGAAACGGCCTACTCGAAGCGGACCGTCCCGGGCGCGGTCATCCGGCGCAGCAGCGGTAGCGTGGCCGCGATGACACCGGAGGCGACGACGAGCCCGATGCCCATGATCGCGTAGTAGTCGTGACCGAGCTGCGGGATCCCGGTGCCGGCCGGCGCCAGCCGCACGACCGCGAGCACCGACGTGCCGTAGGCGATCGCCGCCGCCAGGATCGTCGCCGCGAGCAGCGGGAGCGCGGCCTCGAGCAGCACCACCCGGTAGAGCACGCCAGCCTGGGTACCGCTCACCCGCAGCAGGGTGAACGGCCGCTTGCGGTCCACGAGGCCGCCGCCAACCGCCACCGCGAGGCTGCACCCGGCCACCACCACGGTCAGCGCCACCATCGCGTACGCGATGTTGGCGGCCAGGGCCGCGCGCGCCGTCCGGATCTGCAGCGTTTCGCCGAACGTCCGGGGCGGCGTCGGTGACGCCCCGGTCCCGCCACCGGTTTGCGGCGGCGCGTGTACCGCGAGGTAAGTGCGCACCCGCTCGAGCGTAGTGGCGTTGCTCACCTTGACCAGGACCGTCTGCAACGGCAGCTCTGTCAGCTTGCCCGGGTAGGCCGGGTCGTGCGAGTTGACGATCGGGCTGGTGTCGTAGATGGGGTTGTCGCCGAAGAGCGAGTCGTCGGTGGTCTGCACCGCGGTGAGGCCGGCCGCGCACTCGCCGAGCGCCCCGATCGCCCGCAGGTCCGCGCAGCTGACCGCGACCTCACCGCTGTAGTACTGCTTCGGCGGCTCGGCGGCCTGCCCGCCGGAGGACGGGGCCTGGACCCCCTGCCCGCCACCGCTGGACCCCTTACCGCCGGCCGATGCCCCGGTTCCGCCGCCGGCTGCCCCGGGTCCACCCGGTGCCCCGCCTGGTGGCGCCACTTCGTACAGCGGGTACACAGCGGCACCGGGGATCGCGCTGATCCCGCTGATCAGCTGCTGCCCCGCCGGCGCGGGCAACCCCACCTGTCCTATCAGGACATTGCTCAGCGCCCCGGTCCCCGGCGTCTGCTGGATGGCGTCTATCGCGGGCACGAGCGTCCCGATCACGGTGCCGAGGAAGACCGCGAGCACCAGCCCGGTGACCGACCGGAACGCACCGCGCGGGTTGTCGGCCAGCCGGCGGCTTGCGAGCAGGCCAGAGGAACCGCGGGCCGTGCGTCCGAACAGCGCGGCGGCCCGCGCGGTGAGCCACGGGCCGGCGATGACCAGGCCGATCATCGTGACCAGGATGCCCGGATAGGTGGTGATGCCGATGTTCTTGTAGGTCGTCGTCGACAGCCCGTAGAGGTACAGCCCGAGGCCGATCATCAGCGTGACCAGCCGCCAGGTCGTCGGCGGCTTGGGCTTGGCGCGGCGCGATACGCCGAGCGGGGATATCTGCACCCGGCGCAGCGAGAGCAGCGCGGCTAGCGCCGCCGCGACCGGTGTGATCACCAGGATTGCCAGGTACCCGGCGAGGGTCGGCGTGACGTCGGACTCGAAGTACGGCGTGCCCAAGAACGCCGAGCCGGCCAGCAGCGGCCGGGCGAGCAGGAAGATGACGGTGCCGAGCACCGCGCCGGCGAACGAGCTCACCACGGCCTCGACCGTCGCGATCAGCCGGATGTCCGCCGGCGTCCCGCCGACCAGGCGCAGCGCGGCGAACCGCTCCTCCCGCCGGTCAGCGGCGAGCCGGGTGGCGGTGCTGATCAGCACCAGCATGGGCAGCAGCACGGCGAGCATGCCGACGTAGAAGGCGTCCTTGAAGAACGGGGTGAACACCTGGTGCGCGGCCCCCGGGTAGATCGAGGTCACCCACTGGGTGCCGGCCACGGCGTGCAGCGCGGCTGGCGTATAGCCGATATAGATGACCAGCTCGTTCGATCCGGTCAGGGCCGCCTGGCCGATCGTCCCGGCGAGCCTGCCGGGGAAGCGGGCACCGAGCTGGTCGGCGGGCACCGCCGCGAGCAGCGCCGCGAGCGCGGGAGAAGCGTAGTACGTACCGGGAGCCGGCAGGCCTGAGACGCCGGGCGGCAACGGCGCGTTGGGGCCGAGCGCCGCGACGTCCAGCCGGCTGATGGTCTGGCCCCGGTAGAAGTCGACGCTGTTGTTCCACAGCTCGCCATGGGCCGGCAACGCGGCCGGCACGCTTGCGCCCTGCGTGCAGGACCAGCACGCCTTGTACGCGTTGGACTCGAAGGCGTGCAGCTCGCCGAGCACGCCGAGCAGCAGCGCGACGCCGACCGCGACCGCCGCGGCGGTGATCAGCAGGCGGACGAGGGCCTCGCGTCCGCTGTGCAGCGTGAGCCGCAGGCTTAGCGGGAGCATCAGTTTGTGCCCTTCGCGGCAGAGGAGGCGGCGGGCGCGGGCGCGCCGTGCCGCCCTGGGGACGGCGCTGCCTGCAGGTCGCCCAGGGTGAGCTGGCCGTCGCGGACCATGACCACGCGTTCGGCGTACGCGGCGACCCGCGCGTCGTGGGTAACGATGAGCACCGTGCTGCCCTGCTCGCGGGCCAGCCCCGTCATCAGGTCCATCACCTTCTCGCCGGTCAGCGAGTCGAGCGAGCCGGTCGGCTCGTCGGCGAAGATCACCTTGGGGGCCAGCGCGAGCGCCCGCGCGACCGCGACCCGCTGTGCCTCGCCGCCAGACAACTCGCCGGTGCGGCGGCCGCCCTTGTCGCCGATGCCGAGCCTGTCCAGCCAGGTGTCGGCGGTCTTGTAGGCGACCTTCCGCTTGGTCCGGTTGAGCAGCAGCGGCAGCGCCACGTTGTCGGCCGCGGTGAGCTCGGGCACGAGCTGCCCGAACTGGAACACGAAACCGAACGCGGTGCGCCGCAGCTTGGTGCGGTCGGCCTCGGTCATGGTGTTGAGCAGCTGGCCGTCGAACAGCACCTCGCCCTGATCCGGGGTGTAGATGCCCGCCATGCAGTGCAGCAGGGTCGACTTGCCCGATCCGCTCGGCCCCATGACCGCGAGGATCTCGCCCTGGGCAACGGACAGGCTCGCGTCGCGCAGGGCCGAGGTCTGTCCGAAGTGCTTGGCGACGTGGCGGGTCTCGATCATCCGGCCACGAGTGACTGCGGGGCTGTTCATCTGTTCTTTACCGCCTCTGCTAGATCCGCCAGCCGGGCTGACGTCAGGTCAATCCACCGGAGGTCTGCCTCCAGGTGGAAGAGGGCGTGGTCGGCGAGCAGGGTGTCGACCAGCGGGCCGGTCCGCTTAACCTCGGTGAGTTCCTGCATGCGCCGCAGGTGCGCGGCCCGCTGGGTATCGAGGTAGGCGGCGGCCGGCTTGCCGAGCATCAGCGACAGCGTAACCTTGGCGAACAGCACCGTCTGCAGGTGCGGCTCCGGTTCCACCGGCTCGGCAAGCCAGGTGTCAACGGCGTGCCGGCCGGTGTCGGTGATCACGTAGCGCTTGCGGTCCGGGCCGCCACCCGGTTCCGCGTCGCCGGCGGTCACCTGGCCATCGCGGGCCAGCCGGCCGAGCGTGGCGTACACCTGACCGAACGGCAGCTGCTTCCCGCGCCCGAAGAACACGTCGTAGTCGCGCTTGAGGTCGTAGCCGTGGCTCGGCTCCCGCTCCAGGAGCCCCAGCAGGGTCAGTGGGACGCTCATGAGGCCACTATATTCTGAGCGTATACTCTCGGCAAATACAAACTGTTTGCTACTGTTCAGTTACTCATTGTTAAGGCACTTATAAGCACTTAGTAATCATTCAGTTACTTATCGTACAAGAATTGCGATAATCGGCTTGAGTGGCCTACTTCACAATTGCTACCCTCGGGTAACAAGAATCCCTGATGAGAGCGGCGTTTCGTGCCGATCGCCGGCCCAGCAGGGTATCCACGCTGCGCTGAACGCCGGAATGTGGCTGCGGCAACCGATTGTTCCTGGCATTGTTAATTGTTAGCAGATAACAGCACCTCGCTCGCGAGATGATGGCTGCCTCGGGCAGTCCGGCGCCTTGTCCCCGCGTCGCGTTCGCGCGCCGATGCCTGCCGCGTTTACCTAATACGCGGATCGTGGTGTCAGAGGTGGGAAACGATCGCGCACCACGCGAGCTATCGAAGGTCATATTTTGGCACGGCGCTTCTCCCTGCCCACTTTCATGTCCACCAAGCGTGCCCGGGTGATTACGGCTGCTACCGCGGGGACTCTGTCGCTGGCCACGGTCATCTCCGTGGCGGGAGTCACGCTCGCGGCCTCGACCGCGGCGGCGGGCGCGTCCGACGCCTACCTGACCTCGGTCAGCGGCAACGCGGCGGCCATACGTGCGGCACACGCGGACGGCGCCTCCGGCAGCGCGCAGCAGACGCTCATCCTCGGCAAGATGCGTGCCATGCAAGCCGAGCACCAGCAGGAGGTCGCCGCGGCTAAGGCCGCGAAGGCCAGGGCGGCAGCCAACGCGGCCGTCAAGGCGCAGGCGGCCTCATACACCCCGTCGGGATCGCCACGGCAGATCGCCCAGCAGATGCTTGGTCAGTTCGGCTGGTCGAGCAGCCAGTTCTCGTGCCTCAACCCGCTGTGGGAGCACGAGAGCGGCTGGAGCCTGACCGCCCAGAACCCGAGCTCCGGTGCGTACGGCATCCCGCAGGCGCTGCCCGGTTCGCAGATGGCGAGCGCTGGCTCCGACTGGCAGACCAACGCGGCCACGCAGATCAAGTGGGGCCTGACCTACATCCAGAGCCGCTACGGCTCTCCGTGCGGCGCGTGGGCTCACGAGCAGGCCAGCAACTGGTATTAAGCCAGCAGGGAGACAACGAAAGGGGAGGCCCGGTCCAACCCGGGCCTCCCCTTTCGTCTTGTCCGTCTAGCTGGCCGGGACGGTATCGAAGGTTGGCAGGATCTGCTGGAACAGGGGCAGCGCCGTGCCGCCGAACGTGCTCTGCGGAGACCGGATGTAGATGGCGTAGTCCTGCGTCCCCCCGGGCAGCGCCTTGGCGAACAGGATGTCGTCCGCGACCAGCCGAGGGCTTCCAGCCGGCGTCCAGGTGAACTTCCATATGGCGCCCCTGGTGTTCCTGACCGGAACCTCCTGCAGGTTCTCTCGCTTGTAGCCGGGGAACTTGCCCTGGGCCACGCTTTCCTTCTCGAGATTGGTGGCCGCGGCGAGCATGTCGGTGTTGTGCTGCGGGGTCAGGTCGACTTCGACCACCATGTCACCGGGGCCGCTGAACACGGTGGCCTGGCTGGACCGCTGCTCGTTCCAGCCTGGCGGCAGGTCGATCGAGAACCCGGCGACGGCCGGGGCGCCCAGTTCGGCCGCCGTCACGGTCACGTGCGACCAGCCGGACGGCAGCACGGCCGACGGGTTATTGAGCGCGTCGACGGACTTGAAGCCCGTCGGGGTGTCCGCGACGAACCCGCTGCCGGTTGACTGAACCGTGTTCGGCGAGCCGCTGCCGTTGTGCCGGTTCAGCGCGAGCGCCGCGCCCACGCCAACGCCGGCGGCGATGACGACGGCCACCGCCAGCCAGGCAATCTGCCGCCCGCTGCCGCCGCCGCGCCCGGCCCGGCCGCCGCCGGTGCCCTGCGTGTACTGCTTGACAAGGTCGGGGTAGGACTGCGACGGGCCCGCGTACTGCCCGCCCGCGGGCGGGAGTGGCGTGGTGCCGCTCCCGGTGTAGGCCTGCCCTGCGCCGCTCGCGCCGCCGTATGCCGGGCGCCGCTCTGGCGCCGGGGCAGGAGGCTGAGGGCGAGCCGGGCTGGCCGCCGAGTAGCTCGGGGCCGGGCGTTCCGTCGGCTTGGCGGCGGTGAAGGTCGGCTTGGGCGAGGCCGGCCGCTGTTCCGCTGGCCGCGGCGGGGTCGGCCGCTGCTCCGCCGGCTTCTTAGCCGGCTCCGGCGGTGACACGCGGGTCACTGGGATCGCGCGCTCCGTCGGCTGGTACCCGGACCCCTTGCCGGAAACCACGGTTTCGCCGCCCGCGCTTGCCGCTTCCACCACGGCGGGGTCGGGGAAGACCGTCGGGGCGCCCGGATCCACCGCCGCCGCGGCAGCGGGTACCGCCTCGGCGGCCGGCGCCTCGGCGATCACCGGGCTCGGCATCGTGGACGGTGCGACACCGGCCGCGGACTCTGGTTCTTCATCGGGCACCGGCCCGGGTACAGGCTCGGCCTCACGTTCAGCCGCGGGGCCGGCGTCAGCGGCGGGTTCGGCTTCGGCTGCGGAATCCGGGCCTGCCGGCGCGGCGGCACCCTCCTTGGCCGCCAGGTCCTGCGCTGCCCGGGCCGGCTCAGCGGCGGCGACGGCGGCCGGCTCGTCCACGGCCGCCACGTCGGCGGCCTCGGCCGGGGCGGGCCCCTCGTCGGCGCGGGCGTCCTCGCGGGCGCTGACTGCCGCGAGCGCCGCGGGCGCCGCGTCCGCTGCGGGCGACGGCACGTGGGCGGACAGGATCGTCGGCGGGTGGGCCGGCGCCGGCGGTTTCGCGGGGGCGTCCGTTAGCTCCGGCAGCACTTGCGCGAACAACCGCGCCGCGGCCCCGGCGGACGGCCGGGCTGACGGGTCGCGGCGGAGCAGCGCCGCGATAAGCGGCGCGAGCTGGGCGGCGTGCGCCGCTACGGGCGCGTCCTCATTGATGATGGCGGACATCGTGGTGATCGCGCCGCCCCGCTGCTCAAAGGGACCCCGTCCCTCCACCGCCGCGAAGATGGTCGCGCCGAGCGACCACAGGTCGGACGCGGGCGTGGCGTCGCCGCCCCGGATGCGCTCAGGGGCGGTGAACCCGGGTGAGCCCATCACCATCCCGGTCTGGGTCAGCCGCGGGTCACCCTCGAACTGCGCGATACCGAAGTCGGTGAGCACGGCTCGTTCTTCCCAGGTGTCCCCGACCTTGCTGTTGGCGATGAGCACGTTGCTCGGCTTCACGTCCCGGTGCAGCACCCCGGCCGTGTGCGCGGCGGCAAGCGCGGACAGCAGCTGCTGGCCGATGGAGCAGACCCGTACCACGGAAAGCCGTCCTTGCACCGTGAGCACCTGGTCAAGTGACTGCGACGGGATGAGCTCCATCACGATCCACGGCCGGCCGTCCTCCTCGGCAACGTCGTAGACGGTGACGACGCCGCGGTGCGAGAGGCGCGCGGCCGTCCGCGCCTCACGCAGCGTTCGCTGGTAAGCGGTACGCCGTTCCTCCGCGCCGATCAGGGCCGAGATGACGACTTCCTTGACCGCCACGTCGCGGTCAAGGAGCTGGTCGCGCGCACGCCAAACGACGCCCATGGCGCCACGGCCAATGGGGTGCTGCAGGTTGTACCGCCCGGCGATAACCCGTCCTGTCATAGGGGGCATAGCCGGACCATATCAGCGTTTAGGTATGGCTGCCGATCGTGAGTAGCGGGCCCGCCGCCTCCGCGTAGAAATCGTTGCCCTTGTCGTCGACGATGATGAAAGCGGGGAAGTCCTTCACCTCGATCTTCCACACCGCCTCCATGCCGAGTTCCGGGTATTCAAGCACCTCAACCTTGGTAATGCAGTCCTGCGCGAGCCGGGCAGCGGCACCGCCGATCGAGCCGAGGTAGAAGCCGCCGTGACGCTTGCACGCCTCGGTAACGCCTGCGGACCGGTTCCCCTTGGCCAGCATAACCAGTGACCCGCCAGCGGCCTGGAAGCGCTCCACGTACGAGTCCATCCGGCCCGCGGTCGTCGGCCCGAAGGACCCGGACGCGTACCCCTGCGGCGTCTTCGCCGGGCCCGCATAGTAGACCGGGTGATCGCGTAGGTAAGCGGGCATCGGCTCACCCGCGTCAAGCCGTTCCGCGATCTTCGCATGCGCGATATCCCGCGCGACGATCATGGTTCCGGTGAGCGACAGCCGTGTCTTTACCGGATATTTCGTCAGTTCCGCCCGGATTTCGCTCATCGGCCGGTTGAGGTCAATCGAAACGACCTCTGCCGTGTCCGTGCTTACCGACGCCGGGTCGGGCAGGTACTGCGCGGGTTCGGTCTCGAGCTGCTCGAGGAAGACGCCGTCACGGGTGATCTTCCCGAGCGCCTGCCGGTCAGCCGAGCAGGACACGGCGATGGCCACCGGGCAGGACGCCCCGTGCCGTGGCAGCCGGATGACGCGCACGTCGTGGCAGAAGTACTTGCCGCCGAACTGCGCCCCGATCCCGGTCTTCCTGGTGATCTCCAGGACGGACTGCTCGAGCTCGAGGTCCCTGAACCCGTGGCCAGCGGGCGACCCGGAGGTCGGCAGCGTGTCCAGGTAGCGCGCCGACGCGTACTTGGCGGTCTTGAGCGCGAACTCCGCGCTGGTCCCGCCGACCACGATCGCCAGGTGGTAGGGCGGGCACGCCGACGTCCCGATGGAGCGGATCTTCTCCTCGAGGAACGAGGCCATCCGAGCCGGGTTCAGCACCGCCTTCGTCTCCTGGTACAGGTACGACTTGTTCGCGGAGCCGCCGCCCTTGGCCATGAACAAGAACTTGTAGGCGTCACCGTCGCATCCGTAGATCTCGATCTGCGCGGGCAGGTTGGACCCGGTGTTCTTCTCGTCCCACATGGTCAGCGGTGCCATCTGGGAGTAGCGCAGGTTCAGCTGGGTGTAGGCGTCGTACACCCCCCTGGCCAGGTGCTCTTCATCCCTGCCGTCGGTCAGCACTCCCTGGCCGCGCTTTCCCATCACGATCGCAGTCCCGGTGTCCTGGCACATCGGCAGGATTCCCCCGGCCGCGATATTCGCGTTCTGCAGCAGGTCGCGCGCGACGTAGCGGTCGTTCGGCGAGGCATCGGGGTCATCGAGGATGGACCGCAGCTGCCGCAGGTGCGCAGGGCGCAGCAGGTGGGCGATATCCCTGAAAGCCGTCCGGCTCAGTAGCGAGAGCGCCTGCGGGTCGACCGAGATGAAGGACCGGCCGAACGCCTGCGCGGCCTCGACCCCGCCCTCGGCGATCTTCCTGTAGGTGGTCTCGTCGTGCCCGAGCGGCAGCAGATCCGTGTAGGAGAACTCAGCCATGAGACCAAGCTTAGGGCCGCTGAGCAGGCTCGTCCGGTGTGACCTAGCTCGCTACGAAAGTGACGCATATTTACAGCGTGTCCCGATCTTCCCGACTTGTTTGCGTTTCCGCAACCTTGTATGGTGACGGTGTGCGGCGGCGCTGCGCCACGCGGTGCCCCCGTCCGTTTGTGGACCTTGCTCGCCACGCAGTGCCCCCGTCTGCGGAGGCTGAGCTGTGGCGCCGCCGCACCATATGAACTTCGTTTTCTTGCCAAGCCGTACGAGGCCTCCCTTCCGGCGTTCGCCAAGGGACAGGCAGTTCCGTCGCGGCTGAACGAAGTGACTTCCGCTGACCGGTTTGATACCACTTGCGCCATGCCCGTTACCGCAGCGGACGCGCACCGTCGATCAGTTGATCAGCGTCATCCGGGCCGGCGTCCGGCCCAAGTTCCTGGCGTTCTGGGGGCATCAGCCGCCACCGGGCGGCGGGGTAGGGAAAGGCTGCTTCAGCCAGTGGTGGCCGTCAGCATTCACGGTGGACGGCGAGACGTACGCCTCGGCTGAGCACTTCATGATGGCCGCCAAGGCGCGGCTATTCGGCGACGCGGAGATGGCGGCCCGGATCCGGGATGCACCCCATCCGCGAGCGGCGAAGGAACTTGGCCGGCAGGTGCGCGGCTTCGACGAGCGGCGCTGGGCCGAGCGGCGCTTTGACCTGGTGGTCGCAGGCAACCTGGCCAAGTTCGGTCAGCAGAAGGAACTGCGGGACTTCCTAGTCGGCACCGGTGGGCGGGTCTTGGTCGAGGTCCTCTTACACACCGCGATGTTGAGAAAGTGGAGTGCGGCCCGCGCGCGGTCTTGGAGGCACGACTGCGCGGGCCGCAGCCCCTCGCCCCGCCGCTCCCGGCTGACACCGTGACCTTCGGCGCCGGCACCGTCCCTCCGCGCCCGCTCCGCTGGCGCCCTTACTTGTTGGCTAGGCGGGGGAGGAGGAGAGCGGCGCCGGTGATGGCCGCGATCGTCGCGCCGGCCAGGACGGTCGCGTCCAGCCACAGGGTCGTCGCGGTGCCGATGAGGAGGCCGCGGAGGGCCTCGACCTCGTAGCTGAGCGGGTTGACCTTGGAGATCGCCTGGAGCCAGCCGGGCATGACCTGCGCCGGGTAGAGGGCGGAGGAACTGAAGAAGAGCGGCATCGTGATCGCCTGGCCGATGCCCATGAGCCGGTCCCTGGCCACCACCACGCCGGCGATCGACATCGACAGGCAGGAGAAGAAGGCCGAGCCGAGCGCCAGGATGATGGCCGCGGCGACCAGCTTGAGCGGGTTGTCCGTGAAGGAGACCCCGAGCAGGATGGCGATGATGACCACGGCCACGCCCTGGACAAGCGACCGGACGCTGGACGCGAAGGCCTTCCCCGTGATCAGGGCCGAACGCGGCGTCGGGGTCACCATCAGCTTGGTCAGCACGCCGGCGTCGCGTTCCCAGATGATCTGGATGCCGTAGAAGATCGCGATGAACAGCGCGGACTGTGCCATGATGCCCGGCGCGAGGTAGGCGAGGTACGGGATCCCCTCCGGGGTGGGGATCGCGCGCACGCGGGTGAACACCTCGCCGTAGATCAGCAGCCACAGCGCCGGCTGGACGGCCCGGGTGTAGAGCTCGGTCCTGTCGTGCCGGATCTTGCGCATCTCCACCCAGCAGAGCGTGACGATGCGGTTAAGCAGGCGGCCCGCCGCTGCGACGGGGCCGCCGGGGAGCTCAGCCAAGCCGGCGGGCGGTGCGCCGGGCGCGACGTACGTCACGGATGCCTCCTTCCTCGGGGGCCTTGTCCAGGGTGTCGCCGGTGTAGTGGCGGAAGACGTCGTCGAGCGTGGCGTCGTCGCCCAGCCCGGCCCGCAACTCGGCGGGGGTGCCGGTGACGCGGATCTGGCCCCGGTGCATCAGCGAGATCCGGTCGCAGTAGGCGTCGGCCTCGTCCATGTAGTGGGTGGTCATCAGGACCGTCATCTGGTGGTCCGTGCGCAGCCGGGCGATGTACTCCCAGACCACGCCGCGGGCGATCGGGTCGAGGCCGACGGTCGGCTCGTCGAGTACCAGCAGCCGCGGCGCGCTGATCAGCGACTGGGCCAGCTCAAGGCGCCGGATCATGCCGCCCGAGTAGGTTCCCGCGAGCCGGCCGGCCGCCTCGGTCAGCCCCATGGCGTCGAGCGCCTCCGCGACCCGTTCCTTCCGCTGACGGCGCGGCACGTCGAACAGCCGGGCGAACAGCTCCACGTTCTCCACGCCGGTCAGGTTCGCGTCGGCGGACAGCGCCTGCGGCACGTAGCCGATGGCCCGGCGGACGAGCATCGGCCGCGCGGCCGCGTCGACGCCGAAGACGCGCACGCTGCCGGTCCGCGGGGCGAGCAGCGTGGTGATCATCCTGATCGTGGTGGTCTTGCCCGCGCCGTTCGGGCCGAGCAGCCCGTACATCTCACCGGGCGCGATCGACAGGTTCACATGGTCCACGGCCAGCTGCGGGCCGAACCGGTAGCTCAGGTCGACGCACTCGACCGCTTCTAGCACGCCGGGATCCCGCGCGCCCGATATGGTGGCGCTCTTTGCCATCGGGCGCGCAGCCGGGGGGTACGGGGGGTCGTCCCCCCGGGAGGCAACCGTCACAGCTCCTCCATTTGCGAAGCAAGCCTGGTCAGGGCGGGGATCGCGGCGGCGAGCGCCTTGCGGTCGGCCTGCGTCAGCCGCTCGAGGGCGCGGCCCGCCAGGTCGGTGCGGATATCGCGCCACTGCTCGATCCGCGCGGCGCCCGCGTCCGTGACGGTCAGCCGGACCGAGCGGCCGTCGGTCGCGCCGCGGTCCCGGCTGAGCAGCCCGTCCTCGGTCAGCTTGCTGACCATGGTGCTGACGCTGTTGGGCGCGAGCCGCAGTTCCGCGGCCGCCTCCGCCACGCCGATGCCGGGCCGCCGGGCGGCGAGCCGGAGCAACTCGGAGCGGGCGGGCGGCAGCGGCTCCGCGTACGACGCGGCCCGGACGGCGCGCCGTGCCACCCGGCGCACCGCGCCGATCGCGGCAAGCAACTCGGCGGCTTCCGCTCTAGCCCGTTCGGTAGCCCGCGGTGCCGTGCTTACGTCGTTCACAGAGCTAACTATATGTGGGTACGACTCGCCGAACAAGCCGTCACTTGCGCCCCTTGAGTTGCATATGTAACGATGAGTAATTAGGTGTGCACAAGATACTTCGGGGTAGCGGGATCGAAATTGTCGCCGTATGACGCGGCGACCGGGGGCAGGAAGAGCGAGCCGTTTCCTCTTGCCGTGAGCCGGAAGACCACGCTCCTCCCCCCCGCTAGGAGGAAAGGGTTCGAAGGAGCGCACATGGCCACTATGTCCTCCACGACGACGAGCAGCCCGTACATCCGAAGTCTCATCCCAGCGCGGATCGACCGGCTGCCCTGGTCGAAGTTCCACACCCGGCTGGTGATGGCGCTGGGCGTCGCGTGGATACTCGACGGCCTTGAGATCACCATCGCCGCCAACGTCGGGTCTGACCTGACACTCAAGAACACCATGAACATGTCCGCCGGCGCGGTCAGTGACATCGCCTGGTGGTACCTGATCGGCGAGGTCATCGGAGCATTGTTCTTCGGCCGGCTATCCGACAAGCTGGGCAGGAAGAACCTCTTCGTCATCACCCTCGGCGTGTACCTGATCGGTAGCGGGCTCACCGCGATCACGCCGAACGGCGGCCACTGGTTCATCTACCTGTACGCCACCCGGATCATCGCGGGCATGGGTATCGGCGGTGAGTACGCCGCGATCAACTCCGCGATCGACGAGATGATCCCGGCCAGGTACCGTGGCCGGATCGACCTCGCGGTCAACGGAACGTACTGGGCAGGCGCCATCCTCGGCACCATCGTCACGCTGTGGCTGCTCAACCACGTCGCGCCGTTCTGGGGCTGGCGGGTCGCCTACATCGTCGGCCCGGTCCTCGCCCTCGTCATCATCTACGTGCGGCGTAACCTGCCCGAGTCGCCGCGCTGGCAGATCATGCACGGCAGGCAGGAGGCGGCCGAGCGGTCGATCAGGGAGATCGAGGACGCCGTCCGCGAGAGCCAGCGCGATCTCCCGCCGGTCGACGAGAGCAAGCTGCTCGAGATCCGCCCCGCGGAGCGGATCGGCTACGGTCACCTGCTCGCGACGCTGTTCCGGCGGTACCCGACGCGGTCCGTCCTCGTCGCCGCGCTGATGATCACCCAGTCGTTCCTCTACAACGCCATCTTCTTCACCTACGGCCTGGTCCTGGAGTACTTCTTCCACGTCAAGGCCACCGACACCGCCTACTACTTCTTCGCGTTCGCGGCCGGTAACCTGCTCGGCCCGCTGACCATCGGGCGGCTGTTCGACACGATCGGCCGGCGGCAGATGATCGCGGGGACCTACATCACCGCGGGCGTCCTGCTCGCCATCAGCGCCTGGATGTTCGACGCGGGGATGCTCAACGCGACCACCCAGACGCTCTGCTGGGCGGTGGTGTTCTTCTTCGCCTCGGCGGGTGCGAGCGCCGGCTACCTGACCGCGAGCGAGGTCTTCCCGCTCGAGGTCCGCGCGCAGTCCATCGCGGTGTTCTTCGCCATCGCGCAGATCTTCGGCGCGTTCGGCTCGCACTGGTACGGGCACCTCATCGGTACCGGCCAGGACCGCAACAGCCTGTTCGTGGGCTACCTGGTGGGTGCGGGGGCGATGGTGATCGGCGGCGTGATCGCCATCTTCTTCGGCGTCGCCGCCGAGGGCAAGTCGCTTGAGGACGTGGCCACGCCGCTGTCGGTCATCGCCAAGCCGGCGGAGGCCATCTTCCGCAGCGGCGTCGACACCGAGGGCATCGATCCCACCGTGCCGCCGATCCGTGGCCGGGGCCGGGACTCCACGATCGCCGGGACCGAGAGCCAGGACCCCGGTTCCTCGGTAATCGACCCGCGGTTCGGCGGGCAGGACGACCCTACGCGGCCCCGGCCGCCGGACGACGGGACGCCGCTGGCTTAGCCGGGCTGGCTAGCCAGCCAGGCTAGCCGGATGGATGCAGCCGAACGGGAGCGTGCGATGCCGCCAGCACTGGGAGTCTGCTGAATTTGCCACGCCCGGGCGTAACAACCGGCGTCTGAGTAGGAAACCTGGGAGCCCCGGTCCCAGAAACGGTCAAATTCAGCGGGCTCATAAGAACTTCAGCCAGTGCTGGCGGCACTCGTATTCGACGTCATGCACGCGGAAGTGCTCCGCTTCCGAGCGCTTCACCGCCAGGTAAGCCGTCGACCGGAGTGGCCCGAGCGCGGACATCAGGTAGGAGTCGGTCTCCAGCGCGTCGAGTGCGGCCCGCAGGTTAGACGGGAGCCTGGCCACCGACAGCCGTTCCCGTTCTGCTGGGCCGAGGACGGCGGGGTCGGCGAGCAGCGGCTCGCCCGCATCGAGCGACCGGCGGATGCCGTCGATGCCCGCGTAGATGAACGCGCCGAGCGCCAGGTACGGGTTCCCGGTGGAGTCGGCCGGCTTCAGTTCGAGGTTCACCGAGCCCGCCGCCCCGATCGGCGAGCAGATCCGCACCGCGGCTTCCCGGTTGTCCGGGCCGTAGCACAGGTAAGCACCCGACCACATCTGCGGCGCGAGCCGCCGGTAGCTGTTCACCGTGCCGCAGGTCAGCGCGACCAGGCCGGGCAGGTGCGCGAGCACGCCGGCCAGGAACTTAAAACCGACCTCGGACAGCCCGTATTCTCCGGACGGGTCGGCGAACGCGTTGGCGCCGTCCGCCCAGAGAGAGGCATGCAGGTGAGCGCCGTTGCCCGCCTGCATCGGCAGCGGCTTGGGCGCGAAGCTCGCCCACAGCCCGTGCCGGATGGCGACGGCGCGCACTGTCTCGCGCAGCAGGACGTGGTTGTCCGCGGCGCGCAGCGCCGGCGCGTGCCTGATTGGTACCTCTTGCTGGCCGTGGCCAAGCTCAGGGTAATAGTGCTCGACCTCTAGACCCTGTTTAATCAGCGCATCGACGAGGTCGATCGTATAGTCGTGCGCCAGGTGGAAACCGGTAGCAGAGTAACAGAGGCTTTCATCAATAGGCGTGAACGATGCGCCTTCGTAATGTCCGAGACTGAATTCCGGCTCAAACGACGCCTGCAGCTCATATCCCATGCCGGCCAGCTCCGCGATCGCCTGCTTGAGGAAGGTGCGCGCGCACCCGTCCCAAGGGCTGCCGTCGGGATTGACCTGGTCGGCCAGCATGGCCGCCGCGCCAGGCGCGTAAGGGAGCGCCACGAACGTATCGGGGTCGGGAATTATCCGGATCTCGCCGACCGGCCCCATCCCGTCAACCGGGGCGAGCTCGTCCATCATCGACATCGCCATCATCGCCCGGGTATGGCCGATGCCCGACTCCGTGCGCTCCGCCAGCCGGGCGGTGGCGGCGGCCTTTCCCCGGATGATCCCGCCGTGGTCGGCGTAGAGAAAACGGGTTAGCGAAATCCGTTCCTGCATGGCCCGGCGCTGCACGTCTGTCATGCGGAAAAGTATCCTTCAGAGCATGCCCCCGCGCCCAGCGCCCCGCGACTTGCGTGCATCCGACAACGACAGGGAGCGCGTTGTCGCGATGCTGGGCGAGGCGCTCGCCGACGGCCGCCTTTCCCATGATGAATATGCGGAACGGATGCCGCTTGCCCTGTCCGCCCGCACCCTTGGCGACCTGGCGGCGCTGACCGGAGACCTCGCTGCGCCCGAGCACCAGCCCGTTCAGCTGGAAGGTGGCCAGCAGGTCGCGGCGCTGTTCACCACGACGGACCGGCGCGGCCGCTGGGTGGTGCCGGCCGCCGTGACCTGCGTGGCCGCGTTCGGCGAGGTGATCCTGGACTTCACCGAGGCCATCCTGCAGGACCGGCACGTGGTCGTCACGGTCTACGCCCTGTTCGGGCGGGTGCGGCTGATCGTGCCGGCCGGCGTGGAGGTCGTCATGAGCGGCAACAACATCCTCGGCCGCCAGCGCGGCGGGACGGCCAGGCGAGTGCCCACGTCATCGGACATCCCGGTGATCGAGGTTCGCGGTCACGTGGCCGCCAGCGAGGTCCTGGCGCGGACGCCGCCGCGCCCGCGCCGCTGGTTGCGCGGATCGCGGCGGCAGATCCCTTAGTCGTAATTCACGGTGGAGTAGGCGCTCAGCTTCCACAGCGCGTGCTCGCTGGTGATCGACCTGATCGTGCCAGACCGCGAGCGCATCACCAGCGAGTGGGTGGTCGCGCCGCCCGGCTTGTAGCGCACGCCGGACATCAGCTCGCCGTCGGTGATGCCGGTCGCGGCGAAGAAGCAGTCCTCGGAGGAGACCAGGTCGTCGGTGGTGAGCACCCGGTCGAGGTCATGGCCGGCGTCCAGTGCCCGGCGGCGCTCGTCGTCGTCCCGCGGGGCGAGCTTGCCGAGGATCACGCCGCCCATGCACTTGAGCGCGCAGGCCGCGACGATGCCCTCCGGCGTGCCGCCGATGCCGAGCATCAGGTCGATGCCGGTGCCCTCGCGGGCCGCCATGATGGCGCCCGCCACGTCCCCGTCGGTGATCAGGTGGATCCGGGCGCCGGCCGCGCGCACCGCCTTGATCAGCCCCTCGTGCCGCGGCCGGTCCAGGATGACCACGGTGACATCGTGCGGCGTGACGCCCTTCGCCTTCGCCACGGCGGCGATGTTCGCCGCGGGCGGCGCGTCGAGGTCCACCACGCTGGCCGCCTCCGGACCGGTGGCCAGCTTGGTCATGTAGAACACGGCGGACGGGTCGTACATCGACCCGCGCTCGGCGACCGCGAGGACGGACACCGCGTTCGGCATGCCGTTGGCGCACAGCCGGGTGCCGTCAATGGGGTCCACGGCGACGTCGACGGCCGGGCCGGTGCCGTCGCCCACCTCCTCGCCGTTGAACAGCATCGGGGCGTGGTCCTTCTCGCCCTCGCCGATGACCACGACGCCGCGCATGGACACGGAGTTGATCAGCGTGCGCATCGCGTTCACGGCCGCGCCATCCGCCCCGTTCTTGTCGCCGCGTCCTACCCAGCGGGCCGCCGCCATCGCCGCCGCCTCGGTGACCCGGGCGAGTTCGAGCGCCAGGTTCCTGTTCGGCGCCTGCTTAGCGGGCTGGGGCGTGCCGGGAATGCCTGCGGTGCCGCTCTCGTCAGTCATGCTGCTCCATTGCCTGGTCGAATGCCCTGGTGAACAGCTCGGTCGGCTGTGCGCCGGATATCCCGAGCCGCATGTCAAGCACGAAGAAAGGGACGCCGCTGATACCGAGCTGGTGCGCTTGGGCCTCGTCCTGGCGCACCTCGGCGGCGTAGGCGTGGCCGTCGAGCACCTCACGCACCGCGGCCGGGTCAAGGCCCGCCCCGGCGGCGACACCGGTGATCACGTCGTGGTCGAATACCTGCCGCGCCTGCGCGAAGTACGCCTCGTTCACGGCCGTGAGCAGGTCCCGCTGCACGCCCTTCGCCAGGCCTAGGTGGATGACCCGGTGCAGGTCGAAGGTGTTGCCGATTGGCCGTTCCACGTCGAAGCCGAGCCCCTCCGCGTGGGCCAGGCTCGCCACCCGGCCGTCCGCACCGCGTGCCTCCTCTACCGACACGTCGAATTTACGTGCGAGCATCTGCAGGTTCGTCTCCCCGTGCTTGTCCGCCGGGTAGCCGGGGTCGAGTTCGAACGAGTGGTAGACCACCTCGACCTCGTCGCGGTGCGCGAAGCCGCTCAGCGCCCGCTCGAACCGGGCCTTGCCGACGTAGCACCATGGGCAGACGATGTCGCTCCAGATATCCACGCGCATGTCTACAGCCTAGAATGCCCGGCGGCCAGCGGGTATCCCGCGCGGGTGTGACTTAGCGGGGTAAAGCGCGAGGCCCGGAAAGGTTTAAAAAGGGGTGTCCTGGGCGTCCGGGCCGTCGTTTCTCGCCGTGTTGCCCGTCCTGCCCGTCCCGCCCGGGTCGGCGGCGTCCCGCGTGGCCATGGCGGTGCTGAGCCGGGCGCGGGCGCCGTCCAGCCACTCGGCGCAGACCGCGGCCAGCTTCTCGCCACGCTCCCACAGGTCGAGCGACTGCTCGAGGGTGAGGCCGCCCGCCTCGAGCCGCCGCACCACCGCGGCGAGCTCGTCGCGTGCCTGCTCGTAGGAGATGGATTCACGGTCTGTCACGTTACTGATCCTATTCGGTGTCCGCGGTGACGATCAGTTCGTCGTCGGCGAACCGCAGCAGCAGTTCCTCACCGGGGGAGACCTCAGCCGCGGCGCGGACGACACCGCCGTCGGCGTTCTGCGCGATCACGTAGCCGCGGCGGAGCGTGGCCGCGGGCGACAACGCCAGCAGCCTGGCCTTCATGTGCGCGATGTCGTCACCCGCCCGGTTCAGGCTCGCGTCCAGGCACTGGCGGGCACGCTGCGCGAGCGCGTCGGTCTGCTCCGCCTGACGCTCGACCTCCCGGACCGGGTCGGCGATGGCGGGCCGCGACCTGATCGCGTCCAGCCATGCCTGCTCACGGTCGAGCCAGCCGCGCATGCTGCGGCGTCCCCGGTCCCGCAGCTGGGCGATCAGGGCCAGCTGCTCGGCCACGTCGGGCACGATCCGCTTGGCGGCGTCGGTCGGGGTAGAGGCCCGCAGGTCCGCGACGTAGTCGAGCAGCGGGGTGTCCTGCTCATGCCCGATGGCCGACACCACCGGCGTCCGGCAGGCCGCCACCGCGCGGAGCAGGTCCTCGTCGGAGAACGGGAGCAGGTCCTCGAGGGAACCGCCGCCCCGGGCGATCACGATCACGTCCACGTCGGGATCCGCGTCCAGCTTCCGCAGCGCCTCGATGACCTCGCCCGCCGCGTACGGGCCCTGGACGGCCGATTGCTCGATACGGAACCGGACCGCGGGCCACCGCCGCTGCGCGTTCTGCACCACGTCACGTTCGGCCGCGGACTCCCGGCCGCAGATCAGTCCGATGACACCGGGCAGGAAGGGCAGCGCACGCTTCCGTTCGGCAGCAAAGAGGCCTTCGGCCGCCAGCTCCTTGCGCAGCCGCTCCAGCCGGGCGAGCAGCTCACCGATCCCCACCGCGCGGATCTCGAGCGCGGTGAGCGCGAACGAGCCCCTGGTGGCGTTGAAATCCGGCTTCACGAACATCACGACGCGGGCGCCCTCGGTGGGGCTCACCACGTCGAAGACCTGCCGGGTGCAGATCACCTGCGCCGACACAGCGGCGAGCGGGTCCCGCAGGGTCAGGAAGACGGCGTTGCCGCGCTTCTTGCACTCCGCTATCTGCCCCTCGACCCAGATCCGGCCGAGCTTGCCGATCCACCCGCCGACAGCCTGCAGCACGGTGCGCACCGGAACCGGCGCCTCTGCGGTCGTTTCAAGGGCCATGCCTGCTATCACACCACGCCCCGCGGACATCGCGCATGCCGCTGCCGCGCGCCGTTCCTGCCCGGGCTGCCGCAACCGGCGCGTTCCTGAGGATTCACTGAAAAAGGCTTGCCAAACTTTCCGAGAACGCGATATATCTCATGTGTGGCCTGGTGCCGTGGCGATGATTCACGGCGCGCCGGGGAGTCTGCTCCTGTAGACGGGACAGGAAAGGAAATCGGGGTACATGTCGGTGATTCGCGCGTTTGTCTATGCTCCGGCCGGGCGCCGGACTAAATGGCTGGTCGTGCTGTTCTGGCTGATCCTGGTGGTGGTCGCCGGGCCGCTGTCCGGGAAGCTCACTGGTGCGGAGAAGAACGACAGTTCCTCGTGGCTGCCGCCAGCGGCTGAGTCCACGCAGGTGCTGAACATCCGGGCGAGTGCGATCTCGCCGAACGTGTACCCGGGGGTCCTGGTCTACGACCGGCCGTCTGGGGTCACCGCGGCGGATAAGGCCAAGGCCGCCGCGGACGCGGCGAAGCTGGCCAAGATCGAGGGCGCGGTGCCGGGGACGGTCATCGGCCCGATCACCGCCCGCGACAACAAGGCGATGGAGACCATCGTCCAGGTCAACCTGGGCAGCAAGGGCTGGAGCG
The DNA here is from genome assembly GCA_036391275.1 of Trebonia sp. Lineage (GTDB taxonomy): Bacteria > Actinomycetota > Actinomycetes > Streptosporangiales > Streptosporangiaceae > Trebonia. The sequence continues at coordinate 24,538 of DASWAE010000016.1, read as the reverse complement.
AGGCGGGCCCCATCGTAACCGACATGAGGTCCATTGCGGAGTCCGGCGCGAACGGCATGACGGTGCACGTCACCGGGCCGCTTGGCAGCGCCGCCGACTCCGGCAACGCGTTCAAGGGAATCGACGGCACGCTGCTTTACTCCGCGCTCGCCGTCGTCGTCGTGCTGCTGCTGATCACCTATCGCAGCCCGGTCGCCTGGCTGCTGCCCGTTGTCTCCGCGGGCGTGGCGCTGACCACCGCGCAAGCCGTCATCTACCTCCTGGCGGCACACGCGGGGCTGACCGTGAACGCCCAGTCCGCGGGCATCCTCGACGTGCTCGTATTCGGCGCGGGAACCGACTACGCGCTGCTGCTCACCGCGCGGTACCGGGAAGAACTGCGCCGTCACGAGGACCGGCACGCCGCGATGGCGGTCGCGGTACGCCGGGCGGGCCCGGCGATCGTGGCGAGCGCGGGAACGGTGATCGTATCCCTGCTGACCCTCTCCCTCGCCACGCTTAACTCCACCAAGTCCATGGGGCCGGTGCTCGCGATCGGCGTCGCGGTCGCGCTCGCGTCGATGATGACCCTGCTGCCCGCGCTGCTCGTCGCAACCGGGCGGTGGGTGTTCTGGCCGGTCAAGCCCGCGTTCGGCTCGCCCGAGCCGACCGCTACCGGTTTCTGGGCGCGGCTTGGGCGGCGCATCGCCCGGCGGCCGCGCGGTGTGTGGGTCGGGACCGTGATCGTGCTCGGCGCGATGGCGGCCGGGCTGGCCGGGTTGCACGCGAGCGGGCTCACCGCCGCGCAGTCGTTCCGCGGCACGCCCGACTCGGTGGCCGGGCAGACCGTGATCGACGCGCACTTCCCCGCGGGCGCCGGGCAGCCGGTCCAGGTTTTCGGCAATCCAGGCTCAGGCCCGCGGCTCGCCACCGCGCTCAAGTCGGTTCCTGGGCTGACCGCCATCACTAACCCGACGACGGTCGCGGGCCACGCCTACCTTGAGGCCACGCTCACCACCGCGCCGGATAGCCAGGCCGCCTACGCGACCATCGACCGGGCCCGCGACGCGGTGCACGCCGTCCCCGGCGCGCACGCGCTCGTCGGCGGGAACACCGCGATCAACCTCGACGTCGAGCGCGCGGCGGCCCATGACCGGACGGTGATCATCCCGATCACGCTCGCCGTGGTCTTCGTCATCCTGATGCTGCTGCTGCGTGCCTTCGTCGCGCCCGTCCTGCTGATCGCCACCGTGGTGCTGTCCTTCGCGGCCGCCCTCGGGGTGAGCTCGCTGTTCTTCAACAACGTGTTCAACTTCGGCGCGGAAGACACGTCGTTCCCGCTGTTCGTGTTCGTCTTCCTCGTCGCCCTCGGCATCGACTACAACATCTTCCTGATGACCAGGGTGCGGGAGGAGGCGCAACGGCAGGGCGCGAGGTCCGGTGCTTTCACCGGGCTTGCCGTCACCGGCGGGGTCATCACCTCGGCGGGCGCGGTCCTCGCGGGCACGTTCGCCGCCCTCGCGACGCTGCCCATCACCTTCCTCACCGAGATGGGGTTCGCGGTCGCGTTCGGCGTGCTGCTCGACACGATCGTCGTTCGCTCGGTGCTTGTCACGGCGCTCAACCTCGACCTGGGGCGCTGGGTCTGGTGGCCAAGCAGGCTCGCCCGCCAGCCGGCCCCCGAGGCGGAGAACCTCGGGGACGACGAGCCGGCGAGCGTGCCGAGCGGCGTCTGAGCCCTCCCCGAGGTCAGGACAGAAATGGGCCGACCGCCTTGAGGACCGGAATGCATCCGGCTCAGGGCGGTCGGCTCATGACGGGAGCCGGGGCTATGCCTCGGCTTCGACCTTGGCGATGCGGCGCTCGAACATGGTGATCACGTCGGCCCGGGCCGCGTGGCCCTTCTCGTACTCGACGAGCTGGTTCAGCTGATCGACCGAGAGGTTGCGCAGCCGGGCGCGCAGCGACGCGACCGTGAGCTCGTCGTAGTTCGCCAGCGGCAGCGCACCCGCCGTCTCCGGCGCGGCGCTGGTCTCCGGCGTAACCGTCTCCGGCGTAACCGTCTCCGGCGCGGCCGAGGTCTCCGGGGCAGCCGCCGCGGGGGCGGGGGCCTCCGCCGCGGACTTGCCGCGCATCCTGTCCACGGCGGACAGCAGCGAGCCGACGCCTGCGAACATCGCCCGCAGCGCCGACGCCGGACCTTCCATTACCTTCTGCGGGACGCTCATTCACGCTCCTTACTGTGATTGTCGGCACTAGTTTGCCGCAGCAGGCCCGGCGTCCGTTGTGTGTTAATAAAGGTGGTACGGACGTTTTGCCACTCTGTGCCACAAATCCGCGACCAAACGGGGCAGCTGATGCCTTACGGCTCTGCCGTCACAGGCCGGGCGTCTGGCGTACGGGCCGGCAGCCTCGCCTACGATGGGAGACATGTCTGAGACCCACCGCCGGGTCCTGCTGGCGAAGCCTCGTGGCTACTGCGCTGGGGTCGACCGGGCCGTGCAAGCCGTGGAGATCGCGCTCGGCAGGTTCGGCGCACCGGTATACGTGCGCAAGCAGATCGTGCACAACACCCACGTGGTGAGCGAACTGGAGAAGCGCGGCGCCGTCTTCGTCGAGGAGACCGAAGAGGTGCCGGAGGGCAGTGTCGTCGTGTTCTCCGCGCACGGCATCGCCCCCGCGGTCCGCGAGGAGGCCGTGCGACGGCGGCTGACCGCCATCGATGCCACCTGCCCGCTTGTCACCAAGGTGCACAACGAGGCGCGGCGGTTCGCCGCCGGCGACTACGACATCCTGCTGATCGGCCATGAGGGGCACGAGGAGGTCGTCGGCACGACCGGCGAGGCGCCCGCGAGCATCCACCTGGTCGACGGGCCGGAGGGAGTGGCCGGCGTCAAGGTACGCGACCCGGCCAAGGTCGTGTGGCTCTCCCAGACCACGCTGTCCGTCGATGAGACGGTCACCACGGTGGCCGCGCTCAAGGACCGCTTCCCGCAGCTCATCGACCCGCCCAGCGACGACATCTGCTACGCCACGCAGAACCGGCAGGCCGCGGTCAAGGTGATCGCGCCCCAGTGCGACGTGGTGATCGTGGTGGGCTCGACGAACTCCTCCAACTCCGTGCGCCTCGTCGAGGTGGCCAAGGACGCGGGGGCGCGGGCCGCCTACCTGGTCGATGACGCGGGCGAGGTCGATGAGAGCTGGCTGGCCGGCGCGGCCACCGTCGGCGTGACCAGCGGCGCTTCCGTGCCGGAGGAACTGGTCGCGGGCGTGCTCGGCAAGCTCGCCGCGCTCGGCTTCGAGGACGTGGAAGAGGTCGAGGCGGTCAAGGAGCGGATGGCCTTCCAGCTCCCGCGGGAGCTACGGAAGTAGAGTTCGCTCCAGGTCGCCGTCGGCGAACTCGGGCGCGGCGAGGGGCCGCGCCGTGTCCGCGATCGTGTCCGGTGCCGGAAGCTCACCGTCCACCACGCCGAGGGCGGCCAGCTTGCGCGCGCTGACAAGCACCCGGCTCTCCAGCGTGCCGACCGCCTGGTTGTAAGACCCGACGGCGGACGTCAGTGACTTGCCGACGCGCTCCAGGTGCCTGCCGAGCCCGGCCAGCCGGTCGTACAGCTCCCGGCCGAGGTCGAACACGGCCCTGGCGTTCTCGGATAGCGCCTGCTGCTGCCAGGCATACTGGACGGTGCGCAGCATCGAGACCAGCGTGGTCGGCGTGGCGATGTGCACCCGGCGGGACAGCGCGTGCTCGAGCAGGCCAGGGTCGTGCTCGAGCGCGGGAGCGAGGAACGCCTCGCCGGGGACGAACATCACCACGAACTCCGGCGTTGCCGGCAGGGCCGACCAGTACGCCTTGGAGCCGAGCTGCTCAACGTGCGCGCGCAGGTGCCTGGCGTGCGCGGCGAGCCGTGCCTCCCGGTTGTCATCGTCAGCGGTCGCGGCGGCCTCCAGGTAGGCGGCGAGCGACACCTTCGAGTCGACGACCACGTTCTTGCCGCCGGCCAGCCGGACCACCATGTCCGGCCGCTGCCCGCCGTCGGTGATTACCTGCTCGTCGAAGTCCACGTGCGACGTCATGCCCGCGAGCTCAACCACCCGGCGCAGCTGAAGTTCGCCCCACCGGCCGCGGGCCTCCGGCCGCCGCAGCGCGCTCACCAGCGCCTGCGTCTGCTCGCGGAGCTGCTCGGCGCCGCGCCTCGTGAACTCGACCTGCTGCGCCAGCTCGGCGTGCGACCTGGTGCGCGCCAGGTCGGAGTCGCGCAGTTGCTGCTCGACGCGGGCCAGGGTGTCGCGCATGGGCGCGACAAGCGACTCCACGTCGAATCGCTGGGCGAGCTGCCCGTCGGCGAGCGCGGCTTTCTCCGCGGCCTGGCGCTCGAGCAGCGCAGCGCGTTCCTGGGCCGCGCGGGCCCGTTCCGCCGCGGTCGCGGCGGCGGTGCCGAGGCGGTTGCGGGCCAGCAGGTAGCCGAGCGCGAGGCCGATGGCGATCCCGGCAACCAGGGCGAAGACGGTCATGCTCCCAGTATCCGCAGGCCACTGACAGCCCCGCCTGGCGACACGCACGGGACGGCGGACACAATAGGGATCGTGCAGGCTGCCATCGAGGCGCGTGCGGTCAGCCACCGAACGCGCGCAGGGGAAGTTGCGGTTCGTGATGTTTCGCTCACTGTCGGCCATGGCGAGCTAGTGGCGATCATTGGTGGCAGGGGATCAGGCAAGACAACCCTGCTTAACGCGATGTCCGGGTTGCGGCCACCGACCTCTGGCACTGTCCCGGCCCGCGCAGTGCCCGGCGACGCGCGGCCCTCGCGTCTGGTCGCCTGTCAAGCCGCCGATGCCCGCCCCTCTGGCCGCTTTGCCTCACAGGCCCCGCCATCCCAGTCGCGCACATGGTCGCGCCGTTCGCGGCCCGTTATCATGTAGCGATTTGGTGTCGTGAAGGGTTATGAGTGCGATAGCACTAACAACCCTTCATGATCATGGTCGAGTGAAGTCCGCGATGGCAGGATAGGTGGGGTTTTGCTGGATCCTGCCCTGCCACCGGGACATTCGCCGCCATCGTGGTCAGGCGGCCGGACGGGTTCCCCACCGCGCGTGGCGGCGGCCAGGCAAGCAGGAACCCACCAGGGTGCCACGTGAGCCGCACTGCTGGAATGCCTGGCACAAAGACCAGGAAGGATGCCAATAGACTCGGCGTTCGTGAGCCTGTCTATCGGAATCGTCGGCCTCCCCAACGTCGGCAAGTCCACCCTGTTCAACGCGCTGACCAAGGCCGGTGCCCTCGCCGCGAACTACCCGTTCGCCACGATCGAGCCGAACGTCGGGGTGGTCGGCGTGCCCGACCCGCGGCTGGCCGCGCTGGCGAAGCTGTACAACTCGGCCCGGATAGTCCCCGCTTCCGTTCGGTTCACCGATATCGCCGGGCTGGTGAAGGGTGCCTCGCAGGGACAGGGCCTGGGTAACCAGTTCCTCGGGCACATCCGCGAGACGGACGCGATCTGCCAGGTGGTCCGGGTCTTCCGCGATCCCGACGTGACCCGGGTGGAGGGGTCGGTCGAGCCGGAGGGCGACATCGAGACGGTGGTCACCGAGCTGATCCTCGCCGACCTGCAGACGCTGGAGAAGGCCGCGCCCCGGCTGGCGAAGGAGACCAAGTTCTCCAAGGACCCGCAGAAGCTGCAGACGGCGGCGGCGGCCCAGGCGGCGGTAGCGGTGCTCGACTCGGGCAAGACTCTCTTCGCCGGGGCGGCGAACGCGGGAATCTCACTCGGCGCGCTGCGTGAGCTGCACCTGATGACGGCTAAGCCGTTCCTCTACGTGTTCAACATGGACGTCGGAGAAGTGTCGGACGAGGAGCTCAGGAAGCAACTCGCCGGGATGGTGGCACCGGCCGAGGCGATCTTCCTCGACGCGAAGACCGAGGCCGACCTGGCCGAGCTCTCCGCGGAGGAGGCGGCGGAACTCCTTGCGGAGGCGGGCCTTGGTGAGCCCGGCCTGGCCCAGCTCGCCAAGGCCGGCTTCCGTGCCCTCGGCCTGCAGACCTTCCTGACGGCAGGTCCCAAGGAGACCCGCGCCTGGGAGATCCCGATCGGCGCGACCGCCCCCGAGGCGGCCGGCGTGATCCACACCGACTTCCAGAAGGGCTTCATCAAGGCCGAGATCGTCTCCTACGACGACCTGATAGCGGCAGGCTCCGTCGCGGCGGCCCGCGCGGCAGGCAAGGCCCGCATCGAGGGCAAGGACTACGTCATGCGCGACGGCGACGTCGTGGAGTTCAGGTTTAACGTTTAGTAATGATGGTATCAGTCGTGATACCATGGCTTCATGGCTATGACCTTGAGGCTTACCGATGACGAGGCCGAGGCCCTGCGGCGGCGCTCGGAACTTGAGCGGCGCTCCATGCAGGAGGTGGCCCGGCAGGCCATCCGGGAGTACATCGAGAACCACAGTCGGTCTGAGTTGCTGAGCCAGGTACTTGACGAAGAGCTGCCCAGGTATGCCGAGGCCTTGGAGCGGCTCGGCCAGTGATCTACCTGACGCTCGCGGAGTTGCTCTACGTGGCCGAGCGGACTCTTGGCAGCGACTGCGCGGTGCGCGACTATGGCTTGCTCGAAGCGGCGGTGACGCGGCCTCAGGCCACAGTGTTCGGGAAAGACGCCTATCCCGATCTCGATGCCAAGGCGGCTGCACTCCTCCACTCGGTCGCCCGCAATCATGCCCTCATCGACGGGAACAAGCGACTCGCCCTGGCTTCGATCATCGCCTTCTACGGGCTCAACGGCCGCCGCCTAACCTTGTCCAATGACGCCGCCTACGACCTGGTCATGAGTGTTGCCGCTGGTGAGCTCGACTCCGTCGAAGAGATAGCGGCGGTCCTGCGACAGGCCACTCGCCCGGCGCGCTGACTGGGGGCCGAACAGTCACGAGGCCGGGCCGATGTCATGGTTATCGGCAACGGAACCCGGTGGAGTTCAGGTCCAACGTCTGACCGTGCACATGGTGGCGCCCAAGCTTCAGGCCCCCCGCGGCGTCGCGGGTTTGACAAGTATTTATTGTGCGTTCTCCGGCCAGGTACGTTGCGGCTACCGAAGGCATGTTTCGTTGACGAAGGCGAATTCCGGTTAGCCCCAGCCGCATCTCCTCGCGAAAAGTCATGTCAGGAACCCCATGAGCAGCAGGTCTCGCAGGCGTCGGGCTAGCGTCACGATTGGCGCGGCTGTGCTGGGCCGCCTTGCCGCCACGCTGGTACTAGGGCAGCCCTCCGCGTTCCCGCCGCTGGCTGTGTCCGCGCCGTCGCCGTCGTTGCCTGGCTCCGCGTCGACGCCGTCACCGCCCTGACCTCCTGACCACTGCCCCCGCGTCACCGAGCTGGTAGCCTTCGTGCGGCCGGCCCGCGTGCTGCGGGCACGCGGTCTCGGCGGCCACCATGACCGCCGTGCTCAACCTTTGACCGGCGCTATACGGAGTGCCCAAGCCCCGTCCGCCGCCCGGGACGGTTCAGACAGGTTTGAGAGGTGTGAATTGCGTATTCCCGGGTCATGCGCGTCGCGGTTACTGGAAGATTGTTGCGTTATCAGGGCGAACAGTTATGTCAGGAAGGTCATGAGCGGAAAGTCTCGAAGGCGCCGGGCTAGTGTTGCGGTCGGCGTGGCCGTGCTGGGGGGCCTCGGCATCATGCTGGTCACTTCCGGGTGTGGTGGTCCCGGGCACGTCGGAGCTGCGGCGAGTCCCGCCGTGACTCCCCCCGTTCTCGCCTCGCTCCCGACTGCTTATGCCACGCCGACGGCAACGGCCCCGTTGTCGCGCTCTGGCTTGATCGGGTTCGCGGCCGCGGAGCTGCTCGGTGGTAACTCGAGTGATCAGCTGCAGCAGCTGGGACAGATGAAGTCGATGGGGATGACTACTGTCCGGGTCGACGCGAACTGGGCCGACGGGGAGCCCAGCCAGGGGAACTTCGACTGGAGCGCTCTGGACCAGGTCATGGCGTCAGTCCACCAGGTCGGCATGACGGCCGACCTGATCATCGACGGGTGCCCGCCCTGGGCCGCGGCCGCCGGCGCGACCGGTCAGTTCGCCCAGCCAGCCAGCCCTTCGCAGTTCGGCGCCTGGGCCGGCGCCGTCGCCGCGCGGTACGGGTCCATGGGAGCCGATTACTTCGAGATCTGGAACGAGCCGAACAACAGTCAGTTCTGGTCTCCAAGCCCGAATCCGGCCGCCTACACCGCCGACCTGCAAGCCGCCTACGCCGCAGTCAAGGCGGCCGACCCGTCCTCGGTGGTTATATCGGCCGGCCTAGCTCCCGGCGCCGCCGCCAACGGCATCACGGACCCGGTCACGTTCTTCGGGGACATGTACGCCGACGGCGCCAAGGGCAGCTTCGACGCGGTCGGCGACCACCCGTATACCTTCCCGGCCGACCCCGACACCGGTTCCCTGGGTGCCTGGGGCGAGATGGACCAGACGAGCCCGTCGCTGCGCAGCCTCATGACCGCCCATGGCGACGCCGCCAAGAAAATCTGGATCACCGAGTTCGGCGCCCCCACCGGCCAAGTCACCGACGTCCAGCAAGCCACCGAGCTCACCCAGGCCATCACCGCTGCCCGGAACACGAGCTGGATCGGGGCCTTCTACATCTACACCTGGAGCGACCAGTTCGGCGGAGACGGCTTCGGCCTGCTCGACTCCAGTGGCAACCCCAAACCCGCCTACACCGCCGTCACCGCCCTGACTCGCTGACCACCGCCCCCGCGTCACGCGCCTGGGAGCCCGGACGTCATTGCGATCCCGCGGCCACCAGCACGGCTGCCCCTACCTCAGCCACCGGGGCCTGCCGCGGCAACCTCAGGCGGTTCCCGTGTGGACGGCAACACCGAAACCGGCAACGCGGTCTGCCGTGGAGCAGAGAACGGTCTTGAACTCGGGGTGACGCCGGGCGAAGATGGCGAAGCCATCGTGCCCCCTGATGTCGTCCACGAGCATGACCCCGCCCTGCGGCATGATGGAAGCCGCCTGCTCCATTTCGAACAGCGTGTTCTTGGCTGTATGGAGGCTGTCGTGGATAAACAATTCAGCCTTGCCAACCTGCGTAACCAGCGCCGGCAGGCGCTGTCGGCTCTCACCTTCGATGTACGTCCAACGTGCACGGCAAGGGTCGGTGACGGCCGCGCCGGTTTGCCCGTGCAGCTTGTGATTGAACGGGTGGGGCAAGTCTATGCTCCATAGGTGCCCCTTACCGTTCTTGGTGAGCGCCTCAAGCGCAACCCTGCTGCTTATCCCGTGTGCGACACCGGTCTCGATCACCGCGGAAGGCTGGATATGGCGGGTGCTGCACCATATCGCGCTGCAGAGCTCAATATCCGCGTCACTGTACCAGCCGTATGTATGACGGCCAGTCCCTAGCCCTTTCGCGGCGAGTTGCACGCCGATTTCCGCTAGCAGGTCGTGAACCTCTTGCGCCTCCGGGCACGGCCAGGGCGCGCCAAGCAGGCTGTGCAGGTGCTCATACCAGTCGTCATCGAAGTCCGACTCCGTCCACGGTGCACTCCCGCGCTGTTGCCGCCACTCGCCCGGCAAAGCCCTGGCCACGCGTACCGGATGGGACGGGAACTCGCGCGCAATAGGCCCGAGTTTGCTGGCCACGCTTTTAAGATTCATTTCACTCCCTGCGTATTTAGCTAATTGTTACCGCGAAGCATATTCCAGGCGGTCACCACGATCTGCCGCCACTCTGACAGCGCAGGCCTCATGTCGCCGTGGTCGATGTAATCATAATGACGAGTACGGGCAAATTCCCAGAGAAATGTCCACATGGCACGTGGTGCCGATACCGTGTCCGGGCGTCCGGCTCGCAGGAGGTTATTCCACAGCCAGCGGAGATCGCCGACCAGCCAGCGGGTCCGGACGCCGGGCCGGTACGTCAGTACCGGCTGGACTCGCTGGCCGGTCGCCCACTGCCAGATCAGCATCGGGAAATCGACACCAGACTTGTTCGCGTTCTCAAGCGTCCCGGCCAGCCTCGCATTTATCTCCATGAGCAGCGGGCGTCCGCTCGCGTCGCGGCGCCACTCCACCTCCGCCGGGCCGTCGAGGCCGATGGCCCTGACCAGGTTCACGGACGCATCGAGAATGTCCGCGGGAACGACGATGCTCTCCCGCATGACCGAGACACCGCCAAGCAGCGGGGTCGTGCGGAGTGCGGCAGCCCCGCAGATGCCCAGCACCTCCCCGTCAGCCATGAGGAGAGTTACTCCCTCACGGCGGCCACTCGCCCACTGCTGCGCAAGGACCCCGCAACCTGTCGCGAGGAAGCGGGCGGTCACCTCCCTGGCCTCTGCCTCGTTGATCACATCGACGGGAAAGACCCGGTCGGCCGCCTCTCCGGTCCACGAGATCGTCGGCTTCAGGACGAACGGGTAACCGAACTGGGCCTCGGCCGCGCGCAGGTCTTCAACTCCGGTCACCTGAACGGACTTCGGGTAGGCGATGTCAAGCCGGGCCGCTACCTCGAGCGTGAGGCTCTTGTCATTAGCGATCTTCAACGCCCCGTCCGACGCCATCGCGAGCGTGCAGCCGAGTACAGCGAACCGCTCCCGGTATGGTGCCAGTTCCACGATGCTCGCGTCGCCGGTCGGCAAGACGGCCCTGACACCATGATCACGGACGAATCCGATGATCGCCTCCGCGTACGGCGCGGGGTCACCGATATAGTCCGGCAGCGCCACCGCGCGCGCGCAATAGCGGGAACGAAACGCCGGCGGTTTCAGGTTGAACTGAAACTCACCGACGCTCTCGCCGATGGCGACGCGCAGCCCTGCCCGGCCAAGGCTCCGTGCGCTCGTCACGGCCTGCTTGGATGCGCCGTCCAAGATTAGGATGTCGTAACGTTCGCGCTCACCCCGAGCAGCGGATTCGTCCCGCACCAGTCCGCTAGGCGTGATTCCGGACATTCAGTCCCCCCATTGTATCGAAGCAGCCCTCGCGCGCGCGGGGCAGGAAATGACAACAAAGGTATCAGCACGGTGTCATGCACGATAGCCCCACTGCTAATCACCCGGATTTCGCAGTCAAATTAGCCAATGCTCGCGAAACAAAGCCAGCGGTATGCCGAAGGTAAGGAGGCTGGAGACCGCACCCGGGGAAGAGATACCGGGTAGGTATCTCTTCCCCGGGCTGACTACACGGCCAATCCAGCGAGGAACTGTCCCTTCCTCCGGCCACGACCGGCTCGCGGTTAGGGAACTCGTGCCAGTTCTGGCTTGTCAGTGCTCGCATTCCGCCTAGTACGAGCCCGCCGGGCGACCGACTTGGCAAGGAGCGCTGAGAGCGTGTGCGTTCCCGCGATGAACCGGGCGGACGGGCCAATGGAGACCACGGTGGGGGCGCCGGCGAAGTACAGCCCCGACACCGACGTCTCCCCGGACCGGCTCACCACCGGGTGGTTGTTGACGGTCTTGATGACTGAGCGAAGGTGCTCCGGCAGGAAGGGCAGCCGGTCAAGGCCCACCCGGAACCCGGTGCCCGCGATCACGTGGTCGGCATCGATTTCCGGCTGGCCGGGACCGTCGAGAACGAGCCGTACCCCGCTGCCCTTCGCGACCGCCTCCTTGACGCCGTGCCCGGTCAGTACGTCGATAACGCCCTCCACCCGGTCCTTCAGCCACCATGAGCCGGCCGGGCCAAGCACATTCTTCGCATAGAAGATCCGCCTGCTCTCCGACAGCATGCTGAAGGCCCGCGGGGAATACATGAATGCGCAGTACCAGCCCTCGCACAACTGAGTCACCGGTCGCTTGATGTGGCCGAGCGCGCTCAGGTGCTCCGGGTTCTTCTCGGGCCAGCTGAGCTGCTGGGTGCGCGCGATGACCTGGACGTCGGCCCCGGTCTCGTGCAGCAGCGCGGCCGTCTCAAGCGCCGACTGGCCCGCTCCCACCACCGCGACCTTGCGCCCCTTGAAGTCATCAACCGCAATGTGCCTGGCCGTGTGCGTGAGCAGGTCGTCAGGCAGCCCGGCCAGCTCGGCGGGCACGTAGTGGTACGGGAGCACCCCGGTCGCGACGACCACCTGCCCCGCGGTGACCGGCGCCGCATTCGCGAACGACACGCGGAAGCCCCCGTCCACCGGGGTCACATCGGTCACGGTGTCGTCCAGGACGCCTGGGACCAGCCGCTCGGCGTACCAGGCGACGTATTCAACGAATCGGTCCCCGGTCACCGGGCCGACGCGGTCAACGTAGTCAAGGCCGTGGGCCGCGCTGAACGCCGCGAGGGAGTACTTGCCGTCGGGCGAGGCGATCGTCGACGCATACGGCTCAGACTTCATGATCATGCCTTTCGGCACGACCGAGCGGTACGTGTTATTCGTGCGCCCGACGATGAGGTGATCGACGCCGAGCGCGCTAAGGTGCGCAGAAATCGAGAGGCCGAATGGGCCAGCGCCGATGACAACTACTTCAGTATCCGACACGAGCTACTCCTTATAGACAGAGAGGGGTCGAGCGTGGTGCCCGCATGATACAGCGAGACCCCATGCGCTTCTGGTCAACCTTCTATATAGTGAATATTCACGGTGATGAAAGTCAGGGGGTAATGGTGCCGTGCGGGCGACCCCTTTCCCTGGATAATCTCGATGGCTCGTCTGCTCAGTACGCTCCGGATACTTTGACGAGCAGCGCGGGCGCGGCCCATGGGTCGGCGCCCGTCTTCGCTAGGTCCCAGGCGAGGGTCCTGAGCCTCTCGTGCCCGCCGAAGAGGCGCACCGCCGTCATCCACGGCAGCGGGCTCAGCGCCAGGTACCTAGCGTCCGCAGGGTGCCGACGCGCACCCCGGCAGCCGCGATCGCCGCTATGGCCGCTGCGCAGGAACCCGCCAGCATGATTTTTCGAATGTAATTACGCATTCAAGCGGCTGGCCTGCCTGACCAGCCGGTGCCATCAGCTGCAAACCCACGCAACCACCCCTCTATGTGTCCGGCGGCGCCCTCCGCCGGAACATTGCTCCCCTTTAGCGCCGGCCTGCGTCCGTGGACTCCACATGTACGCCACCTTGGCCCCTATGTAACCAGATCCGTGGCTGCTTGTATCGTTTCAACTGGCAGATGCCGTATACGAGGGATGTGGCCTAGGGCTTTGACTGGGAACCACCCTCGACGGGCTGGGACAACATGGGTCTGATCGCATCATTTCGGGAAAACTTTGATCATGGTTCACCCTGACGGAGGCGCGCACCCTAGCCCCGGCATCACCATTCGGTGCGGGCAGCGCCAGGACCTCGCGGTGCTCTTGGCGTTTTGGGCCGAGGCAGGCGAGAATCACGGTCGCCCCGCTGACAGCGCGGGCCTCGTTGCGGCTTTGCTGTCGCGCGACCCCGATTCCCTCATGGTTGCCGAGTCGGACGGGAGCATAGTCGGGACGGTGATTGCCGGGTGGGATGGCTGGCGAGCGCACCTGTACCGCTTGGCGGTTGCCCCCGGTCATCGTGGAAGAGGGATTGCGAGGCTGCTGGTGGAGCGTGCGGAGGCACGGCTTCGTGCACTCGGTGCGATCCGGTTCGATGCAATGGTGCTGACTAGCAATGTCAATGGGCCGCAGCCTGGAGGCCATGGGCTATCAGGCGCAGGACGACTGGACTCGATGGGTCAAGCCCGTTTTGTAGTCCTTAGGTGCACGCAATAGCAGCTCAAATCCATGATCAGATTATGAAGAGCTTTTCGCGTTATCGCGCTGAAAAACCTTCATCGCACCGCGGGTCCCGCTATTCCCTTACTGAATACCGCTCGGGCTCCGGACTTCCAGCGCTCAGGACTCTCTCTCACTTGCCAACGACGGCACCACGGCGGTGAGCTACAGTCTCACGACAGGGACGGGGTGATCATCATGTCCACCAAGTTCTCGCCCGGCAGGCGTACGGCCCTAGTGCCTGCGGCGGCGGCGCTGCTGGTCAGTGCTGTCGTCGCCGGGTGCAGCCCCGCTACGAGCTCATCGACGTCCGGCAATGCCCCCGGGTCGACGGCCGCTCCCGGCAGTGCTACCCGAACGCTGTCAAGCAGCGCCGCTGGCCCGTGTGGCACGAGGACGACAGCGCCCGTTTACCGGCACGTCATCTGGATCTGGTTCGAGAACCACTCATATTCCGACGTCTTCGGCAGCTCATCCGCGCCGTACTTCAACTCGATCGCCGCCAGGTGCGGCGTGGCGACTAACTACCACAGCCTGACTCACCCCAGCCTGCCGAACTATGTTGGCGCCACCTCCGGCCTCGCCGCCTCCAGCCTCACGCCGTTCAGCAGTGACTGCGATCCCGCGGACACGTGCACATCCTCGGGGTCAAGCATCTTCTCACAAGGCGAGACCTGGAAGGCATACGAGGAGTCGATGCCATCCAACTGCGCCAAGGCGAACTCCGGCGACTATGCCGTCCGGCACAACCCGCCGGCCTACTTCGCGACGCTGACTACCTGCCCGGCTGACGACGTGCCCTACCCCCAGCTCGCGACCGACCTGGCGAGCAACGCCTTGCCAGCCTTCTCGTTCGTCACGCCGAACCTCATCAGCGACATGCACGACGGCACGATCGCTCAGGGCGACTCGTGGCTGAGCAGCAACTTGCCGCCGATCCTCGCCAGCCCCGCATACACCTCCGGCACCACAGCCGTCTTCGTCACGTTCGATGAGGGCTCGGACGGCGGGACCGCAGAGGATTGTGCCACGAACACCTCCGACAACAGCTGCCGCGTGCTCACGATAGTGATCAGCCCGTCTACCCCGGCCGGCTCGACCTCCGCCACCCTGTTCAATCACTACTCGCTGCTCGCGACAACCGAGCATCTCCTTGGCCTTCCCGCCCTCGGGCAGGCGGCCTCGGCGGCCACCATGACCGCCGCGTTCAAGCTCTGACCGTCGCGGTCCAGCCGCCTCGCCGTGATCTCGAAATATGGCGGCTTGGCTAGCTTGCCCCTAGGGATCAGGCCGCGTTCTCGCCCCCTTCGCGCGCCTTGGCGAACTCGCAGAACGCATCATAAGCGCGGGGACCGTAGATCGTGGCGGGGCCGCCCTTCATCAGGAAGGTGACGCCGATCGCCTCGGCAGCCTCCTGGCGGGTCGCGCCCGCGATCGCGGCGGCTTGCGCGTGGGAGGCGATGCAGCCGTCGCATCCTTCGACCACACCGATCGCTAGGGCGATGAGTTCCTTGGTGCGAACGTCAAGTGCCCCGGCGGCGAACGCCGCCCGGTGCAGTTCGCGGAATCCCGCGTAGACGTCGGGGATGCTTCGCCGGAGCTCGCGGTTAAGCGGGGATAGCTCGCGGAGCACGGTCTTGCCATGGGAGGAGGTGTGATCAGGCATGCGAGTGGGCTCCCTTCGCCAGGTATCCCCCCAGGGGGATAGAACGATAATAACATATCCACCTGGGGGGATAGATGTCGCAGGGGGCTGTGAATGTTATCTAGGCTCGATGTGGAGCGATCGCTTGAGTGGCTTTGCTCGCTGCTGACGCCCTCGCGCTGTGAGAGGACTGCGAAGCATGGACAAGGACGACCCGGGGGATCGGCCTGAGGGAGAGTTGCCCGGTACCGATTACCGTGAGCCAGCGCCCTTCCTCGCGGCGGTTAGCCGCCGCCGGTTCCTGCAGGTGGGCGGCGCGCTTGCCGGGGCCGCCGCGGTCGGGGTGGGAGCCAGCCAGCTGGGCGGAGCTTTCAGGCAGAACCACGCGGCGACGGGGACGATCGCGGACCTGAAGCACGTGGTGATCCTCATGCAGGAGAACCGGTCGTTCGACCATTACTACGGCACCCTGCGGGGCGTCCGGGGCTTCTCCGACAAGCAGGCCCTCAGGTACCAGAACGGCGCCACGATCTTCGAGCAGCCCGACAAGTCGCGCGCCGACCTGGGGTACCTGCTGCCCTTCCACATGGACTCGGGCAAGGTGCACGCGCAGAACGCGGGCGAGCTCGACCACAGCTGGGCCGGCGACCACAGCGCCCGCAACGGCGGGCTGTGGAACAACTGGATCGCCGCCAAGACCGAGCGGACGATGGGGTACTTCACCCGCGACGACCTGCCGTTCAACTACGCGCTCGCCGACGCGTTCACCATCTGCGACGGCTACCACCAGTCGATCCTCGGGCCGACCAGCCCGAACCGGATGTACCTCTGGGCAGGCACGTCGCACGGCTGGACGGACAACCCGCCGGACTACACCGTGCAGTTCGCCGACATCACCACCTACCCGGAGCTGCTGCTGAAGGCGGGCATCTCCTGGCAGGTGTACACCAACCACGAGGTCGGCGACGGCGAAGGGAACGACGGGTGGGTGGGTGACTACGGCGACAACCCGCTGTGGTTCTACCAGCAGTACCAGGCCTCGGAGAAGGCCGCCACGACGGCGGGGCAGCAGCTCGCCGTCCAGGGCGCCGTGCAGCCGTGGCAGCCGAACGCGGGCACCCCGCTCGGCCCGAACCATGTCAACCACGTGCTCGCCCGCTTCGTCTCCGACTGCACCGCGGGGACGATTCCCCAGGTGAGCTGGATCGTCGCACCCTACGAGTACTCCGAGCACCCGTCGGCGAGCCCCAGCTACGGCGCGCACTACGTGCGGACGGTGCTTGAGGCGCTGATGGGCAACCAGGCGCTGTGGGAGACCACGGCGCTGTTCATCACCTACGACGAGCACGACGGCTACTTCGACCACGTGCCGCCGGCGGCTCCCGAGGCAACGGTTACCAGCGAGTTCATCAGCGGGCTGCCGATCGGCCCGGGTTCGCGGGTGCCGATGATCATCTGCTCGCCGTGGACGCGCGGCGGGTACGTCGACTCCAACAGCTACGACCACACCTCGGTGCTCCGCTTCCTGGAGACCTGGACCAGCGTGCAGGCCCCCAACATCACGGCCTGGCGGCGCTCGGTCACCGGCGACCTGACCGCCGCGTTCGACTTCACCAGCCCGGACTTCTCGGTCCCCTCGCTGCCAGACACCGTGCCGCTCATCGCCCAGTCCGACGCGGCGAAAACTTTCCCGGCCGTCGCCCCGCCGGCCGAGGGCGCACAGGCGATGCCAAGCCAGGAGCCAGGCACCCGCCCGCACCGGCCGAGCCTGCACATGCCGCACGCCGACGTCACCGTCGACCGCGCCGCCTGCACGGTGACCGCCACGATGTCCAACGCCGGGCAGGTCGGCGTCTCGCTCTTCGTCGTCCCTGACAAGTACCTGACTGCCTCCGCCAGCCCGTTCACGGTCGTCGAGGGCACGGACAGGACCTACACGTGGACCGCGGCCAAGAAGAACAGCTACGGCTACGCCTTTTCGATCTACGGGCCGGACGGGTTCGTCCGCTCGTTCGCGGGCGACATCGTCGCGGCCGGCGCGACAACGGGACAGATCCCCCGGGTATCCGCGATGCCGGTCACCGGGTCACCGCCCGCGCTGCGGCTCACGCTCGCCAACGACGGCACCACGGCGGTGAGCTACACCATCGCGGTCAACGACTACGCCGGCCCCACCCAGACCGTGACGGTCGGCGCGAACGGGTCGGTGAACGTCACGTGGCCCGTTGCCGCCGAGGGGTACTACGACGTGATCATCACCGCGAACACCAGCGACGGCTTCACCCGCCGCTACGCCGGCCGGATCGCTTGACGGCTAGCTCACTCGTTCCTCGCGACCTCGGGACCGGTAATGCGTCGGAGCAGGGGGAAGGTGGCCGCGATGATGCCGAGGGAGACCAGGATCCCGGCCGCGGTGAGGATGTAGTACGCGGTGCCCGGCGCCACCATGTGGTAATTCTGCGCTACCGAGGCGTACTCCGCGGCAGCGCCGAACCCGGTGCCGATCGCGACGGCGGCGACGGCGAGCAGCGGGATGGCGCTTTCCAGCGCGACCACGCGGCGCAGCATGGACAGCCGGGCGCCGGTGAGTCGCAGCAGGCTGAACGGGCGCTTGCGGTCGGCGAGCCCGGCCGCGATGCCCGCGGCGAGCGTGCAGCCGGCGATCGGCAGGCTGACCAGGATGATCGTGTTCGCGAGCTGCTGGTACGCGTCGTTGCTCGACCGGTCCTGCGTGACCCAGTCGCTGAGGCTGAACGGCACGGCAAGGCCGGAATACGCGGGTGCGCTCTCAAGCACCGTCCGCGTCCGTTCGATCGCCGGCACGGATCCGTTCGTCGCTACGTCGATGGCGTCCACCCCGAGGCCGTCAAGGCGCGCGGCCGGGACGTGCGCGGCGGGCCAGGTGATCCCGGCGTTGCTCACGCCCTGCAGGGGGCCGTTGAACCCGTCCGCAGGGAACTCCGCCGTGGTCGCCCCGGCCGGGCAGCGGCCAAGGACGGGAATGGTCGCGAGCTGCGCGCACGAGACCACGCCCGCGGGCGGGCCGTCCATGCCCTGGAAACTCATGGGGATGTTCAGCCCCGGCACCGCGCGGACCACGACCACCCCCTGGACACCGGAAATCCCGCGCAACCGCGCCGCGAGCGGCGCGGCGGGGGCGGCCTGCCCGGAGCCGGTTACGGGTTGCCCCTGCCGGGGGGACGCGAACCCTGGCGACCTTGCGAACTGGTCCGTCACCACGGGGACCGCGGCGGCGCTGCCGAACCGCGTGCCTTCCTTGGCGTTCTGCGTGGTGATGGCCACCACGGCCACGGTGGTGATGAACAGGGCGAGCACCAGGCCGCTGACCGCGCGGAACGCCGCCCTCGGGTCGTCGGCCAGGCGGCGGGCGGCGAGCAGCGTGCCGGGGCGGCTGGTCCGCCGGGCCATGATCCTGGCCACGGCCATTGTCAGCCACGGACCCGCGATGATCAGCCCGACCATGATCAGCAGGAACCCGGACACGAGCACCCGCGTCTCCGTATCGATGGACAGCTGGCCACCGCGGACGGCGAAGAGGCCAAGTTCGGCCAGGCCGATCAGCAGCGGTATCACCCGCCAGGCCCGGGGCGGCTTCGGCGTCACCCGGCGGGCGACGCCGAGCGGGGAGATGTGCACCCGCCGCAGCGCCAGCCGCGCGGCCACGGCGGCGGCGACGGGCACACCGATCGCGACGGCGAGGATATCGGCCGGGCTGAGCGACAGCTGGCCAGGGAAGAACGGCTGGCCGAAGAACGGGATGCCCGCGACCGGGTCGCGCAGCAGGAGGAAGATGCCGAAGCCGACCGCCACCCCCAGCACCCCGGCCACCGTCGACTCCACGGCGGCCACCAGGGAGACCTGCTTGCGGGTCGCGCCGGCCAGGCGCATCGCCGCGAACCGCTGCTCGCGGCGGGCGGCCGACAGCCGGGTCGCGGTGGCGATGAAGACCAGCACCGGGGTCAGCATGCCCAGCGCTATGACGGACAAGATGAGGTCCATGCCGCTGGACTGGATTCCCGGGTCGGCCGGCATGAAGAACAGGCCCGTGGGATTCAGCTGGTCGGAGAACCGGCCGGGCACCGCCGCCGCGATCGACGTCACCTGCGCGCTGCCAGGCATGGCGGCCAGCTGCGCGGGAGTGCGCCCGATGATGACGACTAGCGAGGCCGGCGACGCCAGCGCGTCGTCCCCGATCACCCCGGCCAGCCGGCCGGGGTAACGGTCGGCGAGTTCGGCCGCTGGGGTGCTGCGCAGCAGCGCGGCGAGCGCGGGCGAGGCGTAGTACTGGCCAGGCCCCGGGTCATGGGTGAGGCCCGGCGGCACCGGCGACGAAGCGCCGGTGGCGGCCACGTCGAAGCGATCGATCGTCCGGCCGTCGAAGACGTCATTGGACGGGTGCCACCACAGCGGTGCGATGCCCGCCCCGGTAGGGCCCGCAGGCACGGACGAGGTGCCGGTCCACATCCACGCGTGGCTCTCGTTCCAGGCGTTGACCGCGTTGGTCCCGGCCACGGCGGTCAGCAGCAGGCCGACGCCGACGCCGACCGCGACGACAAGGATGACCAGCCGGGTGATGGCCTCGCGACCGCCGCTGAGCACCAGCCGTAGTCCCAGGGCGATCATGGCGCCTCCCCGGTGAGCGTGCCGACCTTGCCGTCCCTGACGATGACCTCGCGGTCCGCGTAGGCGGCGACCCGGGCGTCGTGGGTGACAAGGACGACGGTCGTGCCCCGCTCGCGGACGGCGGCGGTGAGCAGGTCCATCACCAGCTCACCGGACATCGAGTCGAGCGAGCCGGTCGGCTCATCGGCGAACAGCACCTCGGGCCCCGTGACCAGGCCGCGGGCCAGCGCGATGCGCTGTGCCTGCCCGCCGGACAGCTCACCCGACCTGCGCCGCTCGAGCCCGTCAAGGCCGAGCGCGCCGAACCACTTCCTCGCCGCCGTCAGCGCCGGCCCGCGGCGGGTGCCGGACAGCAGCAGGGGCAGCGCGACGTTCTCTTCCGCGGTCAGCTCGGGGACCAGCTGGCCGGACTGGAAGACGAACCCGAACCGGTCCCGGCGCAGCGTGCTGCGCCGGTCATCGCTCAGGGTGTCGAGGCGCTGCCCGTCGAACCAGGTCTCGCCCTCGTCGGGCACCAGGATGCCCGCGAGGCAGTGCAGCAGGGTCGACTTGCCGGATCCGCTCGGGCCCATGACCGCCACGACCTCCCCCTGACGAACGGTCAGCGAGGCGCCGCGCAGCGCCGGCGTGCTGCCGAACGAAAGCGACAGGTTCCGCGCCTCAATGATCTTCGTGGTCCCCCGGGGCACCGCGACGGCGGGCAGGCCGGCGGTCACCGAGTCACCGCCCGCGCGAGCAGGTCCAGCCGGGCCGCCGTATGGTCGATCCATCGCAGGTCAGCCTCCAGCCGGTAGAGCGCGTGGTCGGCGAGTAGCACGCCGAGATGATCAGAGTCCCGCTTGAGCTCCGTCAGCTCGCGCATCCGCTGCAGGTGCGCGGCCCGCTGGGCGTCCAGGTAGCTGACGGCAGGCCGGCCGAGCATCAGGGCGAGCACCACCTTGGCGAACAACTCGCTCTGCAGGTCCGGCTCCGGCGGGACCGGCTCGGCCAGCCACTGCTCCACGTCGGCGACGCCCGCCTCGGTAATGACGTACCGGCGGCGCTCGGGGCCCGCCTCCTTCTCGACTGGTCCCGCCACCGCCTTGCCGTCGCGCGCCAGCCGGGAGAGCGTCGCGTACACCTGGCTGTAGCGCAGCGGCCTGCCGCGGCCGAAGTACGCGTCATAGTCCCGTTTCAGGTCGTACCCGTGGCTCGGCCCTCGCTCCAGGAGACCGAGCAGCGTCAGCGGAACACTCATAACCGAGAGAATACCCCAAGAGTATTCTCTCGGAAAGTAGTTAGAGGCCGACATCCAGGAGTGCCGATGGCTGGACGCCCGGGAAGCATGATGCCTGTGTGACCCCTGCGGCCGCGACGCTACTTCCAGAGCATGATCATGAAGCCTTTTGCGTGCTATTGCGCCGAAAAGTCTTCATGACACCACAATCCTTCAGGATCATGTCCGCTGCTAGGCAACTGGTCGGGTTGCCACGCGCCTCATGGTCCTCGGCGGTCTCGCTAATACCTAGGGCAACTGGTGTCGTGGTCGCTCTGTGATCAGTGTTGCGAAGTCCGTCGCCGGCCGAGGCCCGTGAAACTCGCGGGCTGGTGATACCGGTCACGCCCTGCAAGGCCCGCGGGACGTCGTTAAGCTGTGTCCCATCAGCATCACTGGCAACACTCGTCACCTTAGCCAGGAAGTCACTAGTCAAGCGCGCCTGGCTCGCGTACATTGACGGACGTGTATTGATTACGGAACGTATTGATCAAAATCGTGCCGTTCGGGCGGCCCACGGGCGATTACCGGCCACGATGAAGATTTTGCACCGATGTGGTGAACCTCGGTGTGGGCCGTTGCGTATCACAATGTAACGAGTTACCGTCGCAGGGTGCCCCCATCGCTGCGGCAGAACCGAGGCTGTGACGCGTGTGACTGAAGGTAACTGCAGTACAGACGGATGGCCCGACAATGCGGTCGGATCCATGCGGTTTGTTCCGCTCTAACACCGCACGAGTGGTCGGTTTATACCGCACAATGGAGCACGGGATCGGCAGTAGCCCATCCGTGCCTGGCTGCCAGGCACGAACCGGGCGGAGGAGTGGTGGTGCACAGGTTCAGCGTTGCTAGCCGCGATCGCGGTGCGGAGTCGTCCGTGTACGCTGCAGCACCGTCGGCTTCGGTCGGCCGTGACGACGCGGCGGCCGGGCCGCCGCAGGGGCAAGCGACGGGAATCGGCATGCGTTGCGCGACCGCGGCGACGGTCGAACTGCTCGGGCCCGTGCATGGCGGCCCGCCCGGTGCGGGCGCGGCACGACGGGCGGCAAGACGCGCGCCAGTAAGGCGCGGCGGTTGTCGACCAGCCAGGCAGAAGATGGTATGTAAAGGACATCCGTGCATCTATGCGGCCGATGGGGACTCAATGACCCAGCTCGCGTCCTCGAAGGTCGCGCCTTGCGGCCACAGGCGCCCTCGCAAGCTCAGTGATGTCCACGGAAGGGAAGGATGATGTCCGTATCTACCCTCGTCGCAGCGGCCCCGCAGGCGGCGATCAGCACCCAAGGTCTCGTCAAGTACCTGCAGGGTCTTTTCGGCCCGCTATTCCTCGGACTAGTAGGTATCGTGGCGCTCTACTTCCTCTTCACGCGCGAGATCACTAAGTTCGTGCAGTTCCTGGTGCTGGCTGTCGCGATCGCCGTGGTCTTCTACACGCCAGGCATCGTGCAGACCCTAGCCACCGGAATAGCGAACGCCCTCGGGGTCCACTGAGTTATCTCGCGCTGAGGAGAGCAGTCCTGTGGACCTGCCCACTTATACGAATATCTGGCGGATAGAAAAGCGGCTATATAAGCTCTATGATTTCCGGCTGCCCATGCCGCTGCCGATCAACTGGATCGCCGTATTCGCTGGGATCACGATCCCTTACATTATCCTGCTCATCGCCATAGGACTGCCTTTCAATCACTCCCTGGTCTGGCTGTATGTACTTCCGCCCGGCGTGCTCACCTGGCTCACCACACGGCCCGTCATCGAGAACAAGCGACTCCCGGAACTGGTCGAGTCGCAGGCCCGGTACCTGACGGAACCTCGGACCTGGGTACGGCTCGCGCCGCTCAGCGAGAAGGACCAGATGATCCTCACCGCCCGCGTCTGGCGCAGTCGCCCGCCCCGCCGGCCCGCCCAGCGCCTCGCGTCCGCGGCGCGCTCGGCATCCGCGGCGCGCTCGGCACTGCCCGCAGTGGGGTCGGCCAGGGAGTCCCGGCCGATGCACAACGGACCGGTGCTCAGGCCGACGTCGGTCTTCCGGCCGGAACCCGCCGCTGCCCCGGGCCAGGCCGTGCGCCAGCGCCAGGCCGCGGTCGCGCAGCAGCGGTCCCGCGTTCAGGAGCCGTCCAGGTCACAGGAGCGGGTGCAGGAGCGGGCACGGGTGCGGGAGCGGTCCCGCGCGACGGCGGCGGGCCGCGACGCGGCACGCCGGGCGCCCGTGCTGCCCGCGGCCCGGCCGCTGCCGCCGGTTACTCCCGTGGCGGCACCCGACGCGCTCGGCCTGCCGGCGAGCCTGTTCGGCCCCGTGCTGCACCCCGGCGGCCGGTCCGGCTGGCCGCAGCGGGAAGCTAGCCGGCCGCAGCGGGAAGACGGCGCGGTGCACGCGATGCCCGACGTCGTTCCGGCGGCCACAGCGGCGTCGTCGCCGCCCGCGCAGGCCCCGGTCTTCCCGGCGGTCCCCATGTCAGCGCCCGCGGCCACCTCAGCGCCTCCGCCCGCGCAGGCCCCGGTCTTCCCGGCGGTCCCCATGTCCGCGCCCGCGCCGGTGTCCGCGCCTGCGCCCGAGTCAGCGCCTCCGCCTGCGCCCGCGCCCTTGCAGCCGCCCCGGCCCGCCCGGGTGGTGGTGCCCGTGCCGACCGCCAGGCCCGGCCAGTCGTCCGTGCGAATCAGGGCAGGCGCGCCAGGCGGCGCCAGCCTTGAGCTGTCGCACGACGGCCCGGGCCGGCGCCCCGTGCCGTCCGGCCCGCCGGGGCAACCCAGTGCTCCGGCCGCCGCGCCCGTCTGGCCGTCGCAGCCGCTGCGCACATCGCAGACCGCTCAGCCCGCCGCGCCGGTCCCCCCGGCCACGCTTGACCCGTCGTCCGACTCGCCTGAGCCGTCGTCCGTCACGCTTGACTCGTCGGCTAGTCCGGGACGGTCGGCCCCCGACGCGCCACCGGCCGGTCTCGGGCAGCCGGCTTCGCCGCCCGCGCCCGCGCCGCCGCTCGCGCCCGCGCCGCCCCTCTCACTGGTGCGGCCCGGTCCGGCGCCGCTGACGCCGTCTTTCCCGTTGGACGATCCGAGGCGCGGCTGGCCCGCTCCGGCCCGCCCGCTGCGGCCGGTCCCGCCCGCACCGGACAGTGCCGAGCCTTCGGCCGAGAAGAGCCAGCTCGCGGCCTCAGCGGAGGCGCCCGAGGCCCCGGTAGAGGCGCCGCCCGCGGCCCCGGTAGAGGCGCCGCCCGCGGCCTCGCCTGCGCCGCCGCTGGCCACGGCCGCGCCGTCAGCCGCCTCGACCGTCACCGCGGTTCCGGTTCCGCCCGAGGCGCCCGCGCCGCCCGCGGCCCCGGTGGAGGCGCCGCCCGCGCTGGTGGAGGCGCC